>NZ_JBIMJM010000060.1:0-7251 GCF_043674115.1 Streptococcus sp. A34
ATTTTAAGATAAGCTGCAATTTCACCACGTTCTGTGGCTGAGAGATGAGAATAGGATGAGTTTCTGGTAGAATGAGTATTGGACATGTTCATTTGCTTTCTATACTGAGTTGGGGAATTCTAGTATATCAGACGAACATGTCTTTTTTGTTGCATTTCATTTTACAACGCGGGAAATTATCCTAGTTAGTTTTCCTGGTAGATTTCACTGTCCACGCCAGCATTGCCAAAGAAAAGAGCTCGTAGAGAACGAAAAACAAGATAAAACAATGGAGGAAAAAGTCCTGTGGCAGAATGTAGATGACAGGGTCTTTTGCTGGGTCAAAGAGCCAGGTCGAATCGCCCGGAAAGAGGACCTTGTGGAAGAGGACGAAGAACGTATCAAATCCAATTAAGACACCGACCAGTCCGATAAGAACAGGCGCCAATGCAACCCAAGTAAAAACCCGACGATAGATCTGACCATAGCCCATGTTTAGAACTTGTTTAACAAAGAAAATAAAGGCTGGCAGGCTAATCAGAAAGGCAAACTGGGCAAAATGAAAGAGATACTTAACATCCCTAAAATGCTTGAGACCAGCTGCCGACGATCGGAAATTTGGCATGTCTAAAACACTTGCAAAAGGATTGGTCAGATAGTTCATCAGGATATTGAAATTGTAGGAAATATCCGACGCTTTCATGTAGACCACTTTTTCCAACCCTAAAAAAGAAATCTCCAGCGGATAAACTAGCCAAGCTAGATAGATGGTTCCTAGAACTGCTGCCGACAAGACAAACAAAATCGTTCCGATAATCTGTAACTTAGTTCTCATCAAAACTCCATTCATCCAGGCTGTTGAGGACATAGGTCGGAGCAAGGGGTAAGTCTGCTACTTCTTCTGGCTTAGTGAAGCCAGTCAGGACTAAAAGAGTTGGAAATCCATTATCAATCCCTGCACGAATATCCGTCAGGTAGTTATCTCCCACCATAACCGTTTGGCTGCGTTCTGTCCCTAAAATCTCTAGAGCCTTGTCCATGATAATAGCTTCAGGCTTGCCAATAAAGATCGGCTCAACACGGGTAGCAGCTTTCAAGAGTGCAATCAATGAACCAGCACCTGGCAAGTGACCACGCTCCGTCGGAATATTGAGGTCAGGATTGGTACCTATAAAGGTCGCTCCCTTTTGAATAGCCAAGGTAGCAATGGTAAGCTTTTCATAGGTCAACTGAGTGTCCAGTCCCACCACCACATAGGCAGGATTTTCCCTGTCTTCCACATAACCTGCCTCAAAAATGGCAGACTTGAGCCCGTCTTCTCCAATTACATAGACTGTCTTTTCCCGACCCAAGTCATTCATGTAGTCCACAGTAGCCAGACTGGCCGTGTAAATGGTCTCAAGTGGCGTTTCAATATTAAAATTCTCCGCCAACATAGCTTGTACCGTTTCAGGACGACGGGTGGTATTGTTGGTCACAAAGAGATAGGGAATGTTGCGCTCCTGCAAACCATGAATAAACCGTTCACCAGCAGGAATCCGCTTTTTCCCTTCATAGATCGTTCCATCTAAATCAATCAAATAGCCTTGATAGGTCATTCTTTCTCCTTAATCAAATCGTGTTTCCCAATGCTCAGACCAACTAGCTTCCAAGCAAAGTGCTAACTGCTCAGGAGTATTTTTCCCAAGATAGAGCGGAGGCAAGTCATCTAGACTGAAAAAACCACTGGCGACTGTTTCCGAATTGGGCTGAAACTCACCGCCAAGGAGACGACATAGAACAAAGACCTTGATCACACGGTGGGCAGACTTGGCAGGATTGTTCTTGTCCTTGTCCAAAATCGCCACCACACGTTGAGCCTCCACATCCAGCCCCGCTTCTTCCTTGACCTCCTTGACAACATTGTCCTTGACCGACTGGTCCACATCGCACCAACCACCTGGTAAAGACCAGAGCCCATCGTTTTCCTGGACAAGTAGGATTTTATCCTCTTGAAAAATAGCTGCGCGGGTATCCAGCTTGGGTGTCTGATAGCCTGACTCATTACAAAAGAGTTCTTGTACTACTTCCAAGGGCTGCCCAGACGGTTCTACTAGCATCTCTGCCGCAATCTGTCTGATTTCTTCGAAACGCTCTATGTCATAAACATCTTTTCCATAGGACAAGCCTGTCTGAGCCAAGGCTTGTAAACGTACGGCCCATTCCAACCACTTATCCTGCGACATGATCTTCCCTCCATTCTATGACAGATTGCGCATGGATATGCCCGTCAACCACAATCTCGTGCTGACTGACCCCAGCTTCCACCACCATGCGTGAACTCACCAGGCTAGTTGCCTCTACTTCCTTGAGATACTTGAGTTGGATTTTTTTAGGGATATGGCAGAACAGAAAATCATAGCCCAGTGCTTCACACATCCATTCCAGGTACTTGCCATTATTGACATGCCCATTCATATCCAAATCAAAATAGCGAACAGGGAATTCTTGGACAGACGGATTTTCCAAGAGCTGATACTTGGGAGCCCGAGGCAATTTCTTGACCTGCTCAGACTGATAAGGAGCAATCAAGGCTTCTGGCACAGGCGCCACCTTGCGAGTTTCAAAATCAATCAGGACAAAATAGCAGAGAATGTCCAATAAAAGATTGCCTGCTGCATCGTAGATGTAGAACATCCGATGACAGAAGAATTTGTTGTAGGCAACTGCTTCTGTTTTGATTGTGATGGTTTCATTGTACTTGGGCAGTCCTTGAATTGTCAGTTCATAATCTGTCACCACCCAAATCAAGCCAAATTCCTGAAAAACATAGAGGTCACTCCGCCCCAACTCTTCCGACTGCCGACCTGACACACCAAGACAATAGGAAATCAAGTCAGGCAGTTTGACAGCCTGCTTCACATCACACATATCAAAGGGAATGGTAAAATTTTCTTGGTAGGTTAAGCCCATCGTTTTTGCTCTTTTCTAATCTGTAATAATAAATCGTTCAGCAACCGTATCGCCCAGGAATAACCCTTTTTTGGTCATCCGAAGCCTACGGTCTTCTTCTTGTAAAAGACCTTCATTTTTCAAGTCTCTGACCACCTGACCGTAGCGGTCTTCAAAGGAAATGCCAAACTTTTCCTCGAATCGCTCAATGGACACGCCAGTTTTTTTCCGTAGGCCTAAAAACATCTCTTCTTCCATCTGCTCGGTCTGGCTGAGGAATTCTTCGTGTAAGCGAGAATGGCCTTTTTCGCGGATGGACTTGAGGTAGTGCTGAATGGGGCCGCGGTTGCGATAGCGCATGCCGTCGATGTAGCCAGATGCTCCAGCACCTAGACCATAATACTCCGAGTTGTCCCAGTACATGAGATTGTGGCGGCTTTCAAAGCCTGGCTTGGTGAAGTTGGATATTTCGTAGTGCTCAAAGCCGTTTTTCTCCAACTCCTGAAGGATGTAGTCGAACATATCGGACTCCACATCTTCGTTGGGCAGATGGAGGTTGCCACGGCGTTGACGGTTCATGAAGACCGTGTGGTTCTCCAAAATCAAGCTATAGAGGCTCATGTGGGGAATATCCAGCTCCAAGGCCTTGGCGACATTGTCCACCACCTGCTCCATAGTCTGACCAGGCAGGGCATAAATCAGGTCAATAGAAATGTTGTGGAAGCCCGCTTCCTTGAGGGCTGCAATGGTTTCATAAATCTGAGCTTGGTTGTGGCTACGACCGATTTTTTTCAGCATACGGTCATCAAAGGTCTGGACCCCCAGCGACACCCGATTACACTTGGACTTTTTCAGAACCGCAATCTTATCCGCCGTCAAGTCACCTGGATTAGCCTCAATAGTGAATTCTTCCACCTGTGACAAGTCGAGCAAGTCCTCCAGATTGGTCAGGAGGTAGTTCAACTGGTCTGCCGAGAGTGCCGACGGTGTTCCACCTCCGATATAGAGGGTCTTGAGGGCTGGGAGATCGTAAAACTTAACCTCTTCCATGAGGGCTGCCAGATAGTCATCAACAGGCTGATTCTTGATAAAAACCTTGGAAAAGTCACAGTAGTAACAAATTTGGGTACAAAATGGAATGTGGATATAGGCAGATGTCGGTCGTTTTTTCATACCAACTATTATAGCACACTGTCTATAAAAATATTTTTTACAGCCTTTACCCCCCCTCAAATAATGATATAATGAAATAAAAAGGAGGCCTTCTATGAGAAAAGAAGCTATCTATGACTGTATTAACCTGATCCTGTCATTTTTGCTCTGTCGCTGGCTCTTCATGACCTTTCTCTTTTACCAGTTCACGACCATTTTCATGACGGTTGATTTTTGGCCGACACTTGCCGCAATCCTGTTAATGACCGGATTTTGCTTTACCCTATTTCGACTTGTCTATAAGCCCCATATTTCGCGACTGACACTTTGGTTTTTCTACGCTTGCTACGGGCTTCTGCTAGTCTATCTTCTCTTTTTCAAAAGCATGGGCGTCAGAGGTGTCAACTGGGACCTCCTTAGCACCTTCTCCCAAGACCTATTTCTCAATCCAGCTATAGTGGTATTCAACTTCCTGCTCTTTTTGCCATTTGGATTACTTTTTTCATTTTCTTGGAAAAAACTTTCTCTCTTTGTAGGTGCCATATTGCTAGTTGAAGCTTGTCAATTCTTCTTTTCACTAGGCTTCTTTGACCTTGGCGACATCTTTCTGAACACCTCTGGCTTTGCCCTTGGAAACTTCTTGGGACAATGTGCAATCACTCAAGCTTTCAAAAATAGAATACAGAAAAAATGACCCCGCAAGGTCATTTTTAATTTATTTTATTTCCTTAGCTTCCAAATGCCAAATGTCTTCGTTGTACTGTTGAATGGTACGGTCTGATGAGAAGAAACCTGCTTTGGCAATGTTGACGATAACCTTATCCAACCAGCTGTCACGGTCTTCGTAGTCTGCCAACATTCTTTCCTTGGTTTCAATGTAGTCTTCTAAGTCTAATAAGGTCATGAAGTGGTCATTATGCTTGAGGTTGTCCTGCAAGCGCCAGAGGCGTTCATCAATACCACCAGCATGACGAATGGTATCAGATGTGATGAAATCGATCAATGGACGGATAGCATCTCGTTCGTAGAAGGCATATGGATGGTAAGTTCCATTTGCATAGTGGTCAATAACAGTTTGGCTATCTTGACCGAAGATGTAGATGTTTTCATCACCTACCAACTCATGAATTTCCACATTGGCACCATCATCTGTACCGATAGTTAAGGCACCGTTGAGCATGAATTTCATGTTACCAGTACCAGATGCTTCCTTGGAAGCAAGAGAAATCTGCTCTGAAATATCTGCCGCTGGAATGATAAAGCTAGCTTCTGTTACGTTATAGTTTTCAATCATAACCAGCTGCAAGTGTGGTGCTACTTCTGGATCATTTTTGATAACCTGTGACAAGACCAAAATCAAGTGGATAATATCTTGAGCTGTTGTATAGGCTGGAGCTGCTTTTCCTCCAAAGAAAACAGTCAATGGACGAGTTGGAATATTACCCGCCTTGATATCCAAATACTTATGGATAACATAGAGGACATTCATCTGTTGACGCTTGTACTCGTGCATGCGCTTGATTTGCACATCAAAGATGGATTCAGGATTGACATGTACACCTTGAGTTTTGGCAATATGACGTTGTAGTTTACGCTTGTTGTGCTGCTTGGTTTCTTCCAACCATGCTCTCAATTCCTTACTGTCTTTGTGATCTAATAGTTTCTCTAACTCACTGGCATCGTGGTGGTAGCCATGGCCGAGCAAGCTATCAAGGTAGCTTGCTAGACTTGGGTTGGCATGCATGAGCCAACGGCGGAAGGTAATACCGTTTGTCTTGTTGTTAAACTTCTCTGGATAGAGTTCGTAAAAGGCCTTCAACTCTGAAGTTTTCAAAATCTCTGTATGGAGGGCAGCCACACCGTTGATAGAATATCCATAGTGAATATCCATGTGAGCCATGTGAACACGGCCATGCTCATCGATGATATTAACCGCTGGGTCATTCTTCACTTCCTTTGCACGACGGTCCAATTCCTCGATAAATGGCACCAAGTGTGGAACTACACGATTCAAGAAATCAAGCGGCCATTTTTCAAGGGCTTCAGACAAGATGGTGTGGTTGGTATAGGCCGTCATCTTCTTGACAATTTCAATTGCCTCATCAAAGGAAATACCACGAAGTTCCAAGAGACGAATCAATTCTGGAATGACAAGGGATGGGTGGGTATCATTGATTTGAACTACAGCGTAATCCGGCAAGTCATGAAGATTTGAACCTTTAGCAACAGCCTCATCAATCAAGAGCTGGGCAGCATTGGACACCATAAAATACTGCTGGAAGATACGCAGCACCTTGCCCTCATCTGTCGAATCATCTGGATAGAGGAAGAGGGTCAGATTGCGGAAAATGTCTTCCTTGTCAAACTCGATACCGTCATAGATGATATTGTCATCTACAGAACCAAGGTCAAACAGACGCAAACGATTCTTACGCTCTGTCTTATAGCCAGGAACATCAATATCATACAACTTAGATGTCAAGGTAAAGTTGGCGAATGGCACTTGGTAAGAAATTGGGGATTCTGTCAACCAAGAACGTGGCGTAATCCACTCATTTGGCACTGCAGATTGTTGGTGGTATTCAAACAACTGTCGGAAAAGACCAAAGTGGTAATTCAAACCGACACCATCTCCATTGAGACCAAGACTGGCAATGGAATCAAGGAAGCAGGCAGCCAAGCGACCCAAGCCACCATTACCAAGAGATGGCTCCATCTCCACATCTTCAATGGCGATTAAGTCCTTCCCTGCCGCTGCAAGCTGGCTCTTCACCTCATCATAAACACCCAAGTTAATCAAGTTGTTAGACAAGAGTTTACCAATCAAGAACTCCGCAGAGATATAGTAAACCTTCTTCTTCTGCTCATTGGTGTACTTGGCCTCGCTCTGCTGCTTGGTAAATGCTAGAAGTGCATAGTAGAGTTCGTGGTCAGAACAGTCTTCAATCCGCTTAGCGTACATGGACTGGACAAAATTTTGTAAATTAATCATTCCTAATCTCCTAAATGAAACTAATATATGTAAGTGTTCATGATTATTTCGTTACTATATGTAACCGTTTTCTATTATACACTAAAAAACAAAAAAAGACAAGCTAAGTTCCATACAAATAGGCTCTATAATTTCTGTAGTGGGTAAATCCACTGTAGAGATTATGTAGCCTTTTTGAGTGTATACAAAAAATCCCA
>NZ_JBIMJM010000061.1:0-6906 GCF_043674115.1 Streptococcus sp. A34
GCTAGCTCCTAGTAAAGCTTAACAAATGGATAACTTCAAAATCACCTTTTTGGTCTCACATCATTGACAAAGGTACACAAACAAGGAGAGACTATTTTTTATGATGAAGGCGATAAGGATAATCTGTTAAACCAAGCAAATAATCGGTACTAACATGATATAAAGTTGATAGTTTAATTAAGTATTCGATTGATAATTGTCTTTTACCATTTTCAAGCCTTGAATAAGCTGATTGACTACAGGATAAATACTTTGCAAGATAGTCTTGAGAGTAATCTTTATCCTCTCTTAAATCCTTAACACGCCTATACATCCGTCCACTCCTAACACCATTATAGTCAAGCTTTGAACGAATCTTATAATTTATGCCAGATTGGCATAAATTATTGTAAAAAAGAGGGATAGCACTAAAATGAATTACTCACAAAGTGCTATTCCCTTCAATTCAGTTAACTAATCGCAATATATCTTCTATTACCACTATAAGCAATGTACGAAATCCATTGGCGTCCTGAAACGTTTGAAATTACAACATCAAAAGTACCTAACTGATCATTTTTGTTTTGAATGTTAGTTGTTCCTTTGACAACAGGCGAAACTGGTTTGGCTAACTGGTTAATAGCGATATATCTGCGTGCCCCAGAATATGAAACATATGATATCCACTCATGATTATCGGCTACTAATGTTTTATCATAATTGACTGTATCTCCACTGTCATAATAAGCTATGTCGGTACTATAGATTTTAGGTTCTGATTTAATGCCTTTACGGCTAGTAAATCTATATGTTCCAGGCTGAAATAACATAGTTCCTAGATTAGTCTGTCCTCCTGAAGAATTACCGCCTGATGCATCAGAAGAATTACTGCTAGTTAAATCTTTAAAATGAACAAAGCCAGTATATGCTGAAATCGGTTGTATTCGCGTGTGATAAGCATAATCCCAGTTCCAGTTATATTCTTCTACTGTTACTGTATTTCCTGATACTGAGGCAACCCAAGAAACATGCCCAAATGTTCCATTTGTTGTCCAAGCTACTGAGCCAACAGCTGGAGTATTATCTACTCAATAGCCTAATCGACGGGCTATATTCCCCTACTGTCCAGCATCTCCCATTGCTCTTGGAACTTCAAATTTGTTTACGCTATGTAACCTATGCGCTACAAATGAAGTACATGTTGATTTATTGTATCCCCAAGTATCAAACTCATCTGGTCTCTTTTTCCAACTAGCTGGATAATCATCACCTATTACTTTCCCTGCTCTAGAAGTAGCTCCTTTAGATAATTTCAAATCATTATTTTGCTCAAGGAAGTCTTCAATTGCAACCAAATCGTCATCAAAAATCCACCATCTTTGCTAGATTTAACTTCATTAGTAGCTTGTTTTACAACCTCTACCGGGATTGTATCATTCAAGTCCTCTGTAATTGCTGACTGTTTAGATAATTCTTCATCTGCAGGCTCTGCTTTGCTTGATTCTGGCGAAGTAGCCGTTACACTTTCTGTATGCACCGCTAACTCGTCTAGTATATTTGATTCAGCTTGTTTTTTACATCAATATTTTAGGAATAAGCTATTTTCCCATTAGAAACATCTATATTAGTTTTGACGTCTTCAAGACTATCATTAATTTTTTCGTTTTCTAATGGTACATCATCCATTTGAGAGAATTCCTCAGCTATTTCATTCCCAGAAGCAGTATTTTGATTGACTATAACTTCTTGAAAAGCGATTGCAGCTGCTATTTCATCTGCAGATACACTCTTCTGAGTTGCCCCAAATAAACATACCACAAGCAACACTGAAGTAACACCAATTGAATACTTGCGTACAGAAAAACGTTGACGCTCAGTTGATCAAAATTCTTTTTTCATGAATTTGTACTCCTTTACACTTGATATTGTAAAGTTAAAAGTTCAGGGTTTGTTCAGAATATCGAACCGTTTATTCAAAAATTATATCCTTAAATAAAAGTAGTCCTGCCTGCCAATAGGTGTTCACATTCTTTGAATATATGTGCAACATAGATAATAAAACACCCACATCGCCATTTAAATAGCCAAACTGTGAAATTATTTGTAATTCGTTATTCCTTTTGGACTGCAGGTATTGGGTAATTTTTTTATCAAAATCATAAATATATTTATCAAATTCATCTGTTTGATATACATACTTGAAAAATTGACATATTTCTAGTAATCCAGCATAACCATGACATAAAATAGGAGAATCTATTCCAGCTTGTCTTTCCATTGAAGTTTTTAAAATTTCGACTGCTTTATTCTTGAGATACTCATCATTTAATGCAACTCCGCAATACATATATAATAGAGATATGCCTGGACTACCATAGCACCATGCATCAATATTTGGTAAGAATTTAGAATTAGAATATCCTTGTTTTAATTCATCAATATCTAATCCATCCTTCCATGTATACAAACTAGGTGTTTCAAATTGTTCATATACATCAATGATATGTCGCAAGGTTTCTTCAATTTGACAACTAAAGTTTCCTTTTATCATTGTGTAAGCTAAAGCAATTCCAACTCCCGCTAAGCCATGTGCTACCCCTAAATTTAAGCAACCTTTGGGAAATAGTACGCTCTCCGATTCAGACATTTGATTTTGAGAAGTGACATAAAAAATATCGTTCCATATATCCTCTTTGAATGAACTAGTCAAAAAATTTACAATTTTTCTTTGAACATCTTTTAACCTTTCTCTATCATGAAGCGAGATATAAACTAAGATACCAGATACTCCCTCTATAATATCATAGTCTGTTGGGGACATATTTCCCGTATCTATCGAAGGTAAAAATTCACTAACGAAATATTCGATATATTCATCTAAACTTTCCACTAATCTTTTATACTTATTTTCATTTAAATGTAATAAGCTAATCCCAATTCCAGCAGCACCCGAATACAGAGAGCCTGTCATAACACCTCTTTCTGATAATATTGAAACTAGAATTTCAATATAAGAAGTCAGTTTTTCTTCATATGAACTCACGTGATTACTGTTCAGTTCCGATACTAGTAATATATAACCTGGAAGTCCACGTGATAAAGTCACAACATCATAGTTATTATTACTATTTATAATGTTATCAAGTTCAAAATCATATTCAGCTATTGTTATTTTTGAGACATCTTCAAGTAATTCATCCATTTTCATCATAATTCCTCATATTGTTCTGAATAGTACATTTTTTTATAGTGCTCATTTGTCCTTAATAAAGTTTCATGATTACCCACTCCATCAACTTTTCCATCTTTCATTACAATAATCTTATCTGCTTTTTTAGCTGACTTTAAATTGTGTGAAATAAAAATAGATACATGGTCACGAGAAAGCTCTATGAATTTATCGAATATTTCTTTTTCAGATACTGGGTCTAGTGCTGAACTTGGTTCATCTAAAATATAAACAGAAGCATTTTTTAAGAAAGTCCTTACTAAGGCTAATTTTTGCCATTGACCACCAGACAATTGGCGCCCATCTTGAAACCAAGTCCCCAATTGCATATCAATATCCCGATCCACTTCAAAAGAAAATTTCTTTAAAGCTAACTTAATAGCTTGTGTATCGTTTAAAATTTCTAAATTACTTAATGCTATATTTTCTCTCAAAGTTAATTCATATTTAACAAAGTCTTGAAAAAGAACTGATACATGCTTTTGATAAAAGGCTAAATCTAAATTTTTATTCGAGATACCATTAAATACTATCTCACCTTGACTTGGCTTATAAAGCCCACATAATAATTTTACTAATGTACTTTTACCCGAACCATTTTTCCCCACAATAGCGACAAGTTCACCACATTTAAAACTTAGGCTGATTTCTGATAATGCATTAATAGAACTATTGGGATAACAATAACTAACATCCACTAAATTGATTTCTGATACTTCCTTTAGTGAAATATCTGTGTTATTTATATATATATTTGATTGATCATATTGCTCTGACTCAAAAAAGTTAAATAATTGCTCCATGAATAAGCTAGTATTATATATTATATATACGCTCTGTATCATAGATTGAGAGTACGTATTGATTCTTGTAAGAGCCTGAATAAGACTTATTAGATTTCCTAATAAAATCTCCCCTGCTCTAACAGCAGAAATTAACATTATGATAACTAAACAATTTATAAAATTCAGCAAAATGTCTAAAATAGCATTAAAAATATTCTTTTTCTTTGAAATTTCCGAATCTTGAGAAATAAATTCTTCTTTTATTAAACTAAACTTATTAATTAAATAGTCACTGATGTTATTTAATCTAATTTCCTTAAATGAAAAGTCATGTGTTAATAAGTAGATATAATACCAGACTTTTCTCTCAGCACCAACACGATTCCATTGGATTAAAAATTCTAGTTGTCCAATTTTTAAAAAAGTGACTAAAGAAATAAGAGGTATGCACAACAAAAAAAGTGCAATACTAGTTTTCCATGTACTTATATAAAATAAACAAACTAGTAAAGAAATAATAGAGGAAAAGAAACTTATGATAGCATTGAATAATTGATATGGTTTATATGTACTATCCTGTGTTAGATTCTCAACTAGGTTATATGTGTCAGCATTTTCAAAATCAGCCAATTCTAGTGAAGATGTTTTTGTAATCAATTTTTTACTTAAGCTATAAGATAAATTTAAATTGAACTTCTCTAGGAAAAATGCATTAATTTGTACAAAAATAGAACTAACACTTTGCACTATAAAATATATGACTAATGTTTGTAAAACTTTATTAGACTGCATCAAAATTGCATTTATTAACTCTTGATAAACGTAAAATATGCCTAATGGAAATAGAGCTATTAATACATTGATAACAATTAAATATGTGGCATATTTCTTTTCTAGTCGAAAAATTAACTTTAATGTATTTGGAATCGTGAATACTGTAGACAATAATTGTTTGGAGGTAATTTTATCCATATTACTTATCCTTTGTAAATTTTTCATTTTGAAAGACCAATCTTAAAATATTATATATCTCTTTTTCTTGTTCTCGATCAATACCTATTAATCTATTATTATGAACATGGATTATACTATCCACAATAGATGTTTTTCGGAATTTTTCGAACTTATTTATTTTGAACTGGATAGAGTGAAGCAATATACTTAGTTCAGTTATTATAGGAAAATTTGATTGGAGATTATTCTTCAAAATATAATTTTTTATCATATTTATATAGTGATGCTTTGTTTTATTCAAATTCTTTGATCTATTTGATGGGGAAACATCCTCTAGGAATTCAATAATTGAGTCATCTCTTATAAAGAGAGTTTTTAAATATATGTAATTAACCAAAACCGCATAATCTAAAATAGATAGCTCGGAGTCAAGTTTAGAGGAATTAATCATTTCAATACAAATTTGAGAATCTACACAGAAGATATCTTCAATTTCTCTCATAAGTAAACTACCACCATATCTTTCAAGCTCTCTCTCATAGATATCAATTGAAAATGTAGAAACAATACAGTTTTTTATTGCTTCATTTATAATTGATAGTACACTATAATACAATTCTATATTCTCTGATAATCCTGATATTCTAAGCCTGATATGAGGTTTGGGATCCCTATACCTTAAGTAAAAGACCTTACCTTCATTTTCTAAAATATGATTCTTAAGTCTCGTTAAATAACCTATTAGAAACTCATCCTGCCTATCTTCTGATATATAAATTTTAAAGTACGTCCACTCTTGAAATGGTAATTGCCTACGTTCTCGATTCATCAATTCAAAATCCTGAGTTTCCACAATTTTTTTATAACCGTGCGAACAATTACTCAAATAATTTGTATTTCTAAAAGGAATCACTAAATCAGACGATGTTGATTTCCCGTTTCTCACTACCGGACTATCATCTCCTATGACCTCAGTTAAAATTAACTGAGTTTTATTTTGGAAGCTGCTAGATAACAGATTTTCAAAACTATTGTAATCCAATTGTTTAGTTAAGTTGATAAGGATTCTACTATCTCCTTCTTCGATATAGAAAGTTTGAGGTAGACCATATTTTTTTACAATTTGATTAACTGAGTTCATAGTATCATTAACACGAACACGCCACTTTGCAGGAGCTATGATAATATCTTCAAAAGTCAATCTAGGTACATAACTAAAATTTTTATAAATTATTTCCCAAGGTATTTTTCCAATATTATTTTTTATTGAAATTTCAACTAAAAATCTTAGCTCATTACAAAATAACGTCAAATTGTACATATTGGTAGAATAAAATCTGATAAACTCTCCACTTCTTATATCCCTAGCGTAAAATTTCAAATCTGAGCTAAGTCCTATATAAATATCTTCTAATAAAATTTTCTTACCAGAAACATCTGTAGATATAGGAAGGCAGAAATTTCTATTTGAAACAGTATTCATAATATTTCTATGCCTCAAGTTCTCTGGTAAAAATAAAATTTCGCAAGTACTAATATTATCTAAGTCCCCAATTCTATCTTCATGTTGTAATAGTTTCTCATGAAAATTCTGTAGAGTGCCACTCAAGCCAGCAAAACGACCGGAACCGCCACCTAATGTATTTGAACCAATAATATTACTAAGACTAAAGATTGTTTTACCATCCTTTTTTACCATATTAAAAAAAAGATCAAAACCGTCTATATTAGATAACTTTTCTGAATTAATTTTTTCATAATGATTTACTATTGATGAAAGTTCAATAGGTCTTCGCTCACTAACTGCTTTAGTATATAGATCCAGATACATTTGTTCTTCCGCTTCGGAGTAAAATTCAAAAGGTGGTTCCTCCATTATGAACGAAAGTTCTATAATGAAGTTAGCCACCCCAACCTAGCCAAAAAACAGCTGTTTCAACTGGTTCAGCTGTCTGTTCT
>NZ_JBIMJM010000062.1:0-4178 GCF_043674115.1 Streptococcus sp. A34
ACAGACAGCTGAACCAGTTGAAACAGCTGTTTTTTGGCTAGGTTGGGGTGGCTAACTTCATTATAGAACTTTCGATTGTTCGGCTTTTATCAGGGAATTTTGAGAATTTTTAAAAATTTTTGCATTTTCTTCTTTACATTTAAAAACCATAGTGCTATAATAATTTTCAGATAAATTAAATTGTCAGACAATTTAATAATAAATAAAGAAATCAGGTGACTCCTATGACAAATGCAAAAGCATACATCCAAGCATCATTTGAAGCTGTGAAAGCTCGCAATCCACACGAAACAGAATTCCTCCAAGCTGTTGAAGAACTCTTCTCTACACTTGAGCCTGTGTTTGAAGCTCACCCAGAGTATATCGAAGAAAACATCTTGGCACGTATCGTTGAACCAGAACGCGTAATTTCTTTCCGTGTTCCTTGGACTGACAAAGACGGCAATGTGCAAGTCAACCGCGGCTACCGCGTTCAATTTAACTCAGCTGTAGGTCCTTACAAGGGCGGTCTTCGCTTCCACCCAACTGTTAACCAATCTATCTTGAAGTTCCTCGGTTTTGAGCAAATCTTCAAGAATGTCTTGACTGGTCTGCCAATCGGTGGCGGTAAAGGTGGATCTGACTTCGATCCGAAAGGCAAAACAGACGCTGAAATCATGCGCTTCTGCCAAAGCTTCATGACTGAATTGCAAAAACACATCGGACCTTCACTTGATGTCCCTGCTGGTGACATCGGTGTCGGCGGTCGCGAAATCGGCTACATGTACGGTCAGTACAAACGCCTTCGCCAATTTGATGCAGGTGTCTTGACTGGTAAACCTCTTGGTTTCGGTGGCTCTCTCATCCGTCCAGAAGCAACTGGTTATGGACTTGTTTACTTCACAGACAACATGCTCAAAGCTAACGGTAAATCATTCAAAGACCAAACAGTTCTTATCTCAGGTTCTGGTAACGTTGCCCAGTTCGCTGTTCAAAAAGCAACTGAACTCGGTGCCAAAGTTATCTCTGTTTCTGATTCAAATGGTTACATCATCGACGAAACAGGTATCGACTTCGACCTCTTGGTAGACATCAAAGAAAAACGCCGCGCTCGTTTGACAGAATATGCTGCAGAAAAAGCAACTGCTAAATACTTCGAAGGTTCTGTATGGAACTACGATGGCAAGGCTGACATTGCCCTTCCATGTGCGACTCAAAACGAAATCAACGGTGATCAAGCTGTTGCCTTGGTGAAAAATGGTGTTTACTGTGTTGCTGAAGGTGCTAACATGCCATCTGACCTTGACGCAATCAAAGTTTACAAAGAAAACGGTGTGCTTTACGGTCTTGCTAAAGCTGCCAACGCTGGTGGTGTAGCCGTATCTGCCCTTGAAATGAGCCAAAACAGCCTCCGCTTGTCATGGACACGCGAAGAAGTTGACGGTCGCCTCAAAGACATCATGGCCAACATCTTCAAGACTGCCAAAGAAACTGCTGAGAAATACGACCTTGGTACAGACTATCTTGCAGGTGCTAACATCGCAGCCTTTGAGCAAATCGCTGATACGATGATTGCCCAAGGTTTGGTATAATCACACACATATTTCATGGTAAAAACACACCACAATTGACGTGCCAATTGTGGTGTTCTTTTCTTCTAAGAGACTTCCAGACATGGAAAACCTCCAAAAATCATATTATAGATTATCAACTTATCTTGACGGGTGAAAAGCTTCTGCGAAGATTATCTGCCTATTGACTTGCAAACAAGCCAATAACTGAATTCAATTATCGACTTGTTGTAGCCAACAGGATTACCATATTTCTTCCAACCTCCCAGTCCCCAGACTGTGATAAATTTCCATTAAGAGCCACATTTCTCTTATCAAGAATGGAGAAGCATGGACCAGAGATGCAAAGGATAAGAAAAGCAGGCTAGTTCAACTAACCTGCTTTGTAATCTTTATTCTTATTTACCAAGAGCTGCTGCCATTGTCGCTGCAACTTCTGCTTCAAAGTCATTTGAAGCTTTCTCGATACCTTCACCCACTTCGAAACGAGCAAATTCTACAACAGAAGCGTTTACTGAGTTCAAGTAAGCTTCAACTGTTTTGCTGTCGTCCATGATGTAAACTTGTGCAAGAAGTGTGTAAGCTTGGTCAACTTGAGTGTTGTCAAGCATGAAGCGGTCCATTTTACCTGGGATGATTTTGTCCCAGATTTTTTCTGGTTTGCCTTCTGCTGCCAATTCTGCTTTGATAGCTTCTTCAGCTGCTGCAATCACTTCGTCAGTCAATTGAGCTTTTGAACCATATTGCAAGAGTGGCAATGCTGGTTTGTCAACCATTGCACGGCTTTCGTTATCTTGTTCGATTTTGTGGTTGATTTGTGCCAACTCATCTTTAACAAATTGCTCATCCAATTCAGTGTAAGAAAGAACAGTTGGTTTCATTGCAGCGATGTGCATTGAGATTTGTTTTGCAAGAGTTTCGTCGCCACCTTCAACAACTGAGATAACACCGATACGTCCACCATTGTGTTGGTATGCACCAAATGCTTGAGCATCTGTTTTTTCAACCAAAGCAAAACGACGGAATGAGATTTTCTCACCGATAGTTGCAGTTGCGTTTACGTATGCTTCTTCAAGCGTTTCACCTGAAGGCATAACCAATTTAAGAGCTGCTTCGTTGTCAGCTGGTTTACCTTCTGCAATTACTTTAGCAGTAGTGTTTACTAATTCAACGAATTGAGCGTTTTTCGCAACGAAGTCTGTTTCAGCGTTAACTTCAACAACTGCTGCTACGTTACCATCAACGTAAACACCAGTCAAACCTTCAGCTGCTACACGGTCAGCTTTCTTAGCTGCCTTAGCCATACCTTTTTCGCGAAGCAATTCGATCGCTTTTTCGATATCACCTTCAGTTTCAACCAATGCTTTTTTCGCGTCCATAACGCCAGCACCTGATTTTTCACGCAATTCTTTAACGAGAGCTGCTGTAATTTCTGCCATGTCTATTCTCCTTGTTTGTATTTATAAAATAGAGGAGCGGGCTCAGCCCTGCCCCTCTAGGATTGTTTTTGTGTTTGATAAATGATGTAAAGTGTACTCGGACTAAAAAGCTAGGATTTAGATAAATCTAACGCTTTTCTTAACGTCTTCGTTACTTATTTTCCTTCTACAACTTCAACCAATTCTTCGATTGATTCTGTAGATGCTGGCTCAGCTGCCAATTCAGCTTCAACTGCTGCTACGCTGTCCTCACCTTGGTTGCCTTCGATGATAGCGTCAGCCATTTTAGCTGTGATCAATTTAACAGCGCGGATAGCGTCATCGTTAGCTGGGATGATAACATCAATATCATCTGGATCTGTGTTTGTGTCAACCATCGCTACAACTGGGATACCCAATTTCTTAGCTTCTTTAACAGCGATTTGCTCTTTGTGTGGGTCAACTACGAACATTACGTCTGGAATGCGTGGCATGTCAGCGATACCGCCCAAGAATTTTTCAAGACGAGCACGTTGTTTGTTCAACAATGCTACTTCTTTCTTAGGAAGCACTTCGAAAGTTCCATCTTCTTCCATACGGTTGATTTCTTTCAAACGAGCGATACGTTTTTGGATTGTACCCCAGTTTGTAAGAGTTCCACCCAACCAACGGTGGTTGATAAAGTATTGACCAGCGCGGATAGCTTCGTCTTTAACAGCTTCAGCAGCTTGTTTTTTAGTACCTACGAACAAGATAACTGCGTCGTTTGCTGCAGCATCACGGATGAATTCGTAAGCTTGGTCAGCCAATTTTACAGTTTGTTGCAAGTCGATAACGTGGATACCGTTACGCTCTGTGAAGATGTACTTAGCCATCTTAGGATTCCAGCGACGAGTTTGGTGACCGAAGTGTACACCAGCCTCAAGAAGTTGTTTCATTGAAATTACTGCCATGAGTATTTCTCCTTTTTGTTTTTTCTCCTCTCCCGAACTTCGACTTGCAGCCCAACCTTTCGGCAACAAGACCACAATTGGTCCGAGATGAGTATTTGTTGCACAGCAACTCTATTAGTATATCAGAAAAACGGCCTGTTTTCAAGCAAAATAATAGATAATTTCACCAAAATCTGAACGCGCTAAATTCTCAAAGTAAGTTCTAGTCTGTCTTAAAAACTGGAAATTAGACTGAGACAAGGAAATAAGGTAGAACT
>NZ_JBIMJM010000063.1:0-2599 GCF_043674115.1 Streptococcus sp. A34
TGGGATTTTTTGTATACACTCAAAAAGGCTACATAATCTCTACAGTGGATTTACCCACTACAGAAATTATAGAGCCTCTTTCTTTATGTTCAAAGCAATCAAAATGCGTTTTTTAAAGTTTTCAAAGTTCCTGAAACCAAAGGCATTTCTCTTAATGACTTTGATGAGATTGTTGGTAGCTTCCAGTTTGGCGTTGGAATAAGGCAATTCCATGGCATTCAAAACCTTGTCTTTATCCTTTAGAAATGTCTTAAATACCGTCTGGAAAATAGGATTAACAGTGGCTAGTTCCTGTTCAATTATGTCAAAGAAATGGTCTGAGTTCTTCTCTTGGAAATGAAATAAGAGAAGCTGATAGAGTTGATAGTGTTGTCGTAGTTCCTCTGAACAAGTCAGTAGTTTTTCAAGTATTTCCTTGTTAGTCAAATACATTCGAAACATAGGGCGATAAAATCGTTTATCGCTGAGTTTACGGCTATCTTGTTGTATCAATTTCCAGTAGCGTTTCAAGGCTCGGTATTCCTGTGATTTTCTGTCGAATTGATTCATGATTTGAATGCGAACGCGGTTCATAGCACGGCTGAGGTGCTGCACAATGTGAAAACGATCCAGAACAATCTTGGCGTTTGGAAATAGCTGTCTAGCCAATTTGTAGTAAGGACTAAACATATCCATGGTAATTACTTTGACCAGATTTCTAACCTTTCTAGGATAGCGTAGAAAGTGATTTCGGATGGTTGCTTGAGTTCTTCCGTCAAGGATAGTAATGACGTTTAGGGAGTTGAAATCTTGTGCGATAAAGCTCATCTTCCCCTTCTTAAAGCCATATTCATCCCAGCTCATCACCTCAGGTAAGGTATTCCAATCTGTTTCAAACTTGAACTCATTAAGCTTTCGACTAACTGATGATGTTGAGATAGATAGCCTGTGTGCAATATGTGTCATTGCTTGATTTTCGATGAGTAACTGGGCGATTTTCTGGTTAACAGCGACGGAGATTTGGTGGTTCTTCTTGACAAGAGGAGTTTCAGCGACCGCTATTTTTCCGCAAGATTTACACTTGAAGCGACGCTTTCTAAGTCGGATAAGCAAGGGATAACCAGCAGTTTCTAGGTAGGGAATTTTGGAGGGTTTTTGGAAGTCGTATTTTGCCATTTGTCCCTTGCAGGAGGGACATTTAGGGGCTGTATAATCCAATTGACCGTGGAGTTCTAAGTGAGTTCCCATATCATATTCATCAGTGATCGTGATATTTTTGTCTTTAATTCTGAGAAGATTTGTGATAAGATTTAGTTGTTCCATATGAACCCTTTCTAATGTGAGTTTGGTTGCTTTTCATTATAGGTCATATGGGACTTTTTTTCTATACTCAAAAAGGCTCCATAATTTCCATGGTGGATTTACCCACTACAGAAATTATAGAGCCAAAATAAGTAGATAAAGAAATCAGCTCGGCTGGTTTCTTTTTTTGTGTTAAATATTTGACCAATTTTGACTATTGGTATATAATAGGCACATATCTATCTCGAAAAGGAGTATTCTTATGATTCCAGTAGTTATTGAACAAACCAGTCGTGGTGAGCGTTCTTATGATATTTATTCCCGTTTGCTCAAGGACCGTATCGTCATGTTGACAGGACCGGTGGAGGACAATATGGCTAATTCTATCATTGCCCAATTGCTCTTCCTCGATGCGCAAGATCCGACTAAAGACATTTATCTCTATGTCAATACCCCAGGTGGATCTGTGTCAGCAGGTCTTGCTATCGTGGATACCATGAACTTTATCAAGGCAGACGTCCAGACAATTGTTATGGGAACAGCAGCATCTATGGGAACCATCATTGCATCTAGTGGTGCCAAGGGCAAACGTTTCATGTTGCCAAATGCCGAGTACATGATCCACCAACCAATGGGTGGAACTGGCGGCGGTACACAACAAACCGACATGGCAATTGCTGCAGAACACTTGCTTAAAACCCGTAATAAATTAGAAAAAATCTTGGCTGACAATTCAGGTAAAACAGTCAAGCAAATCCACAAGGATGCGGAGCGTGATTACTGGATGACCGCTGAAGAAACCTTGGCATACGGCTTCATTGACCAAATCATGGATAACAGCAAAACTAAATAAAATAAGGAAAGGGCTGGATTTGGTCCTTTTCATTTTCCTTGGAAAAGGGTATAATTATAGATAGAAATGTCTGAGGAGAAGTCCATGTTTGAGAAAAAAGAACGCACCAGCCTAACTGTTTATTTGCATTATAATCGGGATTCCAGAAAACTCAACCACTACGGTGACATGATTTACCATTCGAAGCGCCTGCGTTATGTTATATTATATGTTAATGTAGAAAAAGCTGAGGAAGTCATGAGCAAGCTCAAAAAAGAGAAGTTTGTCAAAAAAGTAGTTCCTTCTTACATAAAAGAAATTGACCAAAATTTTGTAGGTAATTTGTGGCGAGAAGAAGAGACAATACTGTAAAGATTTGAACAGGCTAACAGGCCTGTTTTTACTTTTTTCCCGCGTTGTAAAATGAAGTGCAACAAAAAAGACATGTTCGTCTGATATACTAGAATTCCCCAACTCAGTATAGAA
>NZ_JBIMJM010000064.1:0-2097 GCF_043674115.1 Streptococcus sp. A34
CTCATTAAAATTAGTTTGTCCGACTAAGCACTCTGGCTTATCCGTTTATTGTTTTTTTGTCATTGACGATTTATATTACTATAAATCACCCTGCACGTTTGGTTCGTCTTCTTTAATTTTCAAAGGTCTTGTAGTCTCTTGCGACAACTATATCAGTATATCACACCAGTGAATTCCTGTCAACTACTTTTTGAAACTTTTTTTCGTTTCTGCTTCGCCAACAGTCCCTCGCGAGACAACTTCATTATTCTATCATCTATATCTAATACTGTCAACTGGTTTTTAAAATTTTTTTGAAAAAATAAGCCGGTCATGTGACCAGCTTAGTAATTAGCGTGTTGGAACGTAATTTAGTTCATCTTTATGTTCTGCAAGGAAGTCTCCGAGCTCTGACTCAGGGATTTCGCGGAGGTAGAGGTTGGCACGAATGGTTACGTCATCTTCACGACAAGTTGAGAGAACCAGGTAGTTGTCTGATGCTTTAATCTCAATATTATCATTTTTTGCTACTGCACCTTCACGAACTGCTGTCAACTGCTCTTCGAACTGTTGGTCGCTATCGAAACTTGTGCGATAGAAGGCTGTCGACTCATGAACAATAATCATGAAAGCAGCCTGATAGTAATGAACTTTTTCCGGAGTACGGACGACAACATAGGGATGGGCATCAAAGAAGGCCTGATCATCGTAGAAGTTGACATCGTTAAACATACGGCTATCTGGTACTTTAGAACCGCGAGCATGTCCAAAAAGCCAGGTCAACTTGTCACTAAAGTCAGTCTTGTTGTCCATATCCATGAAGACTGTCCCCATGTATGGGTCTTCACCGGATCCATCAAAGAGTTTTGATAAGTAGGTTGTATTGTCACCATTATATACAACTGGTTCATCCAAGTTGGTACCTGGTGCATAGACATAGGCAATGGTATCTGGGTTAATGCCTTTGAGACCATCAAATTGCTCTTTTAAGGCCGCTTTTTCTTCTTCTGAAACTTGATAAGCGGAGCTAGAAGTAACTTGCTGACTTGAACTTGGTTGGTTACTTGCGGACGATGTATCGTTTTTACTACCTTGAAGGCCGAAGAAAGCTGATAGGGCAATCCCAGCAACAGCTAGGAAGGCTAACAAGGCTACTATATATTTTTTGTTTTTTGTATTCTTCATAAATCACCTAAAAAATAAAGTTGCCCGAAGGCAACTTTATCTATGATAGCTTAGACTAATTATTTAGCTGCGCTTGTTTTTGGAAGTGTTTTAGAACCAGTACCAGTTTTAGCTGCTGCTACAGGTTTAGCTGCTGGTTTACCGTTTGCTGCTGGACCGTTACCTGCTGGAGCTGCTGCACCTGCTTCTGGAGCTACTTGACCACCTGCAAGGGTATTAAGTTTTTCTTGAAGCGCAGTAATCTCAGCTTCGATTGTTGCTTTTTGATTAAGCAATCCGTTGTACTGACCTTCAAGTTCAGCCACAACGTTTTCAGCGTCGCGGATAAATACACGTTGAGCATCAGCAAGCTGGTTGTTCATGAAAACTGTTGCTGCTGCTGCTGATTGAAGTGACTCAGCTTGTGCTGGGTTTGCTTCAACATCACGAAGAAGTTGAGCTTCGATTTTTTTGTTTTCTTCTAAAAGACGATTAAGTTCACCTTGACGAACTGCAATGTCTCCTTTTTTTTCTTGAATTGCATCCCAAGTGTTATTTTTTTGTGCATTAACTTTTTCAAGTTCAGCTTCTTTTGCTTTCAATTGTGTGAAAGTTTGTTGATATTCTGGAGAATAGTGACCAACATTAACAGTGATTTTTGACGTTGTATTTGTGTCCAACGCTGAAGTTACTACTGGTGCTGTTGCTGCAACCAATGCAGCTGCTGCTGCCAAAGTTACGAATGTTTTTTTCATGATAAAAAACTCCTTTTGTTTTTCTTTTATTTTATTACTGCCACTGCAGATACCTATATTATAGACTGAACTTTTATCTATGTCAAGAGTTTTTTAAAAAAAATTTAAGGATTTTGTAGCGTGCTAAATTCTCAAAGTAAGTTCTAGTCTGTCTTAAAAACTGGAAATTAGACTGAGACAAGGAAATAAGGTAGAACTT
>NZ_JBIMJM010000065.1:0-1918 GCF_043674115.1 Streptococcus sp. A34
CTAGCTCCTAGTAAAGCTTAACAAATGGATAACTTCAAAATCACCTTTTTGGTCTCACATCATTGACAAAGGTACACTCAAATCCATTTGATCTGCAGAGGTCAAACGAGTACCTTTAACTGGAACTGGTCCCTTTTCTGTACCAACTGGTGCTTCAGTAGCAGCATCAACAAAGTAGATTGGATATTTATCAAACAATTCTGGGCTCAGTATTTGTGTAGTATTAGACTGAGTGTAGCCCATTGTTTGGGTTTCAATAATCTTGATAAAGCCTTCAGTTGATGTATCTTCAAAGTTTGGTGTACCTGCGTAGTTAGGATCCGCAAAGTAGAGATCCAACTTGATAGAACCATCCGTTCCCATCGGTGTCGCAACAGACTTGTGGTAGGTACCATTAACGTGTGCACGGGTACGTTCTACATAAGGAGCGCCTGCTACTTGGTTAACTTGGATATTTTCAGTAGTTGTATTGACATACTCATAACCACCGAACTCACGAACGCCAGATGGGGTTACCGTGTTACCTGGCACACCTACGATAGTATATGTCGCAAGGGCTTCGTTTGTAGAATCCGCAGTCGTCTTGTAGTAAGTTGTGTATTCCCACGGTTGAGAGATTAGGGTACTTGGAAGACTTCTTGTATCCGATGCAGTCGCGATAGTGTTATCATCGAACTGGATAAAGATTTGACCAAGAACAGTGTCAGAAGCAACATCCGTTCGGATAGTAGCTGTCATTGGCTTATTCACACCAGATGTAGCTTGGAAATATGTGAAATCCTTAGAAACGTTTGGTGTCATGTAGTGGCTCTCAAGAAGCGTGCCGTCTTTGGCTACCAATTCGACAAGGATAGGATCTGCTACATTTGCTGACTTGATCGAGGTACGGAAGTAAGCGCCACCTGTAGATGTACCACCTGTTGGTTTGTAACGGCTATACCCCATGATTGCATCGTAGTAGCTGACTGTCATATAGGTCATGGTATAGTAGCCATCTACTGCTGTTGGAGCGTATGGAGATTGTACACGTGAGCTTACTGCTGCACCTGCTGCATCTGTCATTGGTGCTGATACAGTTGTATCTGTCTTGATAAGAGTACCGACATCATCACCGATATTGTTCAAACCTGCTGTGGTTCCTGCCCGTTCAAACAAGGCTACTGAAACTTCACCGTCTGGAGAGAATTTACGCAATTCCAAGGCCAAGGCTTCAACGTTTGTACGAACTGCATCGATTTGAGCGTTTACTTGGACAAGAGTTGCTACTGAGTCTTTCAAGACTGTAGTAGCTTCAGTTGCAGCCAATTTCGTTGCATCTGCAGCTGCTTTCAAAGACTCATTGCCTTCTGGTGCAGCAGTATAAAGTCGGTTAGCTTCTTCTGACAAGACAACCGCTTCTGAGATGTTTTGCTCAAGGACAACTTTCGCTTCTTCAGCAGTCACAGGTGCTGCTACTTCTGTAGCGTCAGCTGGTGTTTCAGTTGTCGTTGCAGGTGCTTCTGTTGCGGCTTCAGTTGTTGG
This sequence comes from Streptococcus sp. A34, assembly GCF_043674115.1. Taxonomy (NCBI): domain Bacteria; kingdom Bacillati; phylum Bacillota; class Bacilli; order Lactobacillales; family Streptococcaceae; genus Streptococcus; species Streptococcus sp. A34. The sequence goes on from NZ_JBIMJM010000065.1 coordinate 1,522, forward strand.
AGCTACTACTTCAGCTTTTTTAACCAATTGAACGGTAACAAGATTTTCAGCGCCCTCGGTAACAACTTGGGTTACCGTTGTCGCTTGACCTTGCGCCAACTCATAGCCGGCAGGTACTTCGACTGCTACTTCAACGCTAGTTGATGCAACTACTTCTGTCGTCGTAACGGTAGCTGTTTTCACAACAGCGTTGACAAGTGTGCCGTCTTCCAAGACATAGTTAACCACGTAATCGATGGTTGCTGTCCGTTCAGCTGGCGTAACAGTTTCCGTCGTAAGTGCTGGCGTCGTGTCGGTTGTCGCTGGGCTTTGAATGCTAGTTGTGACAGTAGTGTCAGCAACAAGCTCTTCTGCTTGTACAGCTTGAGCGCCAGTTGCCAATGTCAAACCTAGCAAA
>NZ_JBIMJM010000066.1:0-1636 GCF_043674115.1 Streptococcus sp. A34
CCAGTCATTCTCCAAGGTAAATAGGCGGTCGCAATAGGCTAATCCCTTAGCTCCTAAAGAAGTCTTGTCTGTCTTCTTAGGAGTCGCCTCAAAGAACTTTCGTCTAACATGAGCCCAACAGCCAACCAGTTGAGCCTTATCTAATTGACGATAAGCTGACCACATGTCACAATGAACGTAGCCCGCATAATCCCCAAGAAATTTTTCCACAACCAAGCCACTCCGTCGTTTGTCATGATGATAGAGAGTAATTCCCTTTTTCTCGTGCTTCCCAGACAAGAAGGTCCAGTAGAAGGTCAACTGGCTATCATTTTCTAAGACCTTGTAGGAGGTCTCGTCCGCATGGAGAATAGGCTGCTCTAATAATTTCTCGTGTAACAGGTTATAAATCGGCTCGAAATAATATTGACTAGACTTGATGTGCCAGTTGGCTATTTCCTTCCGACTGATTGGCAAGCCAAGCTTGTTCCAATCCTCTTCCTGACGGTAATTGGGTACCTTCAGATTGAATTTCTGGTGAATGGTGTGGGCGATGATAGAAGCTGAACCCAAGCTATGTGCCAAAGGGGCCTTAGGAACAGGAGCCTTGATAATCTTATCGCTTAGATTCTTCTGACTACATGCCTGACACTTGTATGCGTGTTGAACATGGTCAATCCGCTTTAATTGTGCGGGAATGAAGACCAACTCTTGTCGTTGAACAGTAGAACCAATCTCTTTCAACTGTCCATGACAGTCTGGACAAGTGCAGTCTTCGCCCTGTAATTCGTGATGAACAATCTCTGGAGTGAACTGACTAAAAATAGCCTGACGAACTCCCTTAGCTTTCTTGCGTTTGTAGGTAATCGTTTCTGTTTCAACTGGGTAAGTCAGCTTCTTCTTCAGGGAGGCTTTCCTCCCCAAACAAGCTCAGCTGACCGGGTTGATATACAACCTTCTCTGATGATTTTCCGTAGAGTTTCTGTCTCAGGTACTCAACCTGTTCTCGAAGGAGAGTTAGCTCATTGGTCATGATTTCAATAGTTTTTGTTAGACTTTCAATCACTTTATCTTGTGACTCCATGGACTTACCTCCTTCTTTTTATCTCATTATACACAAAGAAAAGCCATGATCTCAATAGAAATCACGACTTTTTGAAACATTTATTTTTGGGATGATAGAAAATCCCTTCATGAGCCAGTCTACTTGTTCGGAAGTTAGAGCCTTGACCTCTTCTTCATTGCTTGGCCAGGTTAATTTTCCATTTTCAAAACGTTTATACAATAACCAAAATCCCTGTCCATCCCAGTAAAGAGCTTTGAATCGGTCTTTTCGACCTCCGCAGAAGAGATAGACCTGACCGGAGAAGGGATCCAGATTGAAGTGACTTTTAACAAGGTAGGCGAGTGAATCAATCCCTTGACGCATATCCGTTTTCCCGCAAACCAAGTAGACTTGACCTAAATCACTGAGCCGGATTGTCATAGAACAGTACCTTATCCAAGATTGTTTCCAATACCTCTTGGTTGATAGAGTGAAAGAATGTGAGTTCTACTTTTTCGAGACGAATCTTCATCAGAATATCGTTTCTGCTTTTCTTTTCAAAGCGGCGAGATTGGGGAACAGTCAGTGGGACGATGGGTTGTGACATAAAAA
>NZ_JBIMJM010000067.1:0-1538 GCF_043674115.1 Streptococcus sp. A34
GCTAAATTCTCAAAGTAAGTTCTAGTCTGTCTTAAAAACTGGAAATTAGACTGAGACAAGGAAATAAGGTAGAACTTACTATGGGACAAGTTGGCAATCGACAATGAAAAACAAACACTTAACTCTCTCTGATCGCAACGATATTCAAATAGGAATTGAACAACTTAAGCCCTTCTCAGCTATAGCAGCTAAGTTAGGTAAAGATCCTTCTACAATCTCAAAAGAAGTTCGGAGAAATCGAGTGGTTAAAGAAAATTCTGTGACATCTAATTGTGATTCTTGCCCTCTACTAAAAAAGGCTCCCTACGTTTGTAATGCCTGTCCGAAAAAGAGAATCAATTGTGGATACCAGAAACAATTCTACTACGCAAAAAGAGCTCAGCTTGATTATGAAGCTAAGCTCTCAGACTCGAGAACAGGTGTTGCCCTAAACAAGGAAGAATTCTATCGCATGGACGAGATTGTCTCTTCAGCCATCCAAAAGGGACAACACCTCAACCACATCATCGCCTCAAACGAACTTTCGGCATCCAGAGCTTCTATCTACAGATACCTTGAAAAAGGCTATCTTTCCACAAAGCCCATTGATTTCCCCCGTGTCGTGAAATTCAGAAAGCGGAGAACCAGAAACCTACAACCCATTCCTAAAACTGCCAAAGAAGGACGGTCTTACGAGGACTTCCAACGCTTTCTCACAGAGAAAGGAATCAGCTATTGGCTGGAAATGGACACCGTTACTGGACGGATCGGCGGAAAGGTACTTCTCACCTTTAACCTCTCCTTCTGTAACTTTATCTTCGCTCGATTACTTGATAATAAAACAGCTAATGAGGTCGCTAAAAATCTCTACGCTATCAAGAATGACCTACATCAGAAAGAGATGGACTTCTGCGAAATATTTCCTGTCATTCTGACCGATAATGGCGGTGAATTCGCCAGAGTGGACGACATCGAAATGGATGTTCGTGGAGAATCTAAGCTCTTCTTCTGTGACCCCAATCGTTCTGACCAGAAAGGGAGAATTGAGAAGAATCACACACTTATCAGAGATATTCTTCCTAAAGGAAGTTCTTTTGACAACTTGACACAGGAGGACATCAACCTGGTTTGTTCGCATGTCAACAGCATCAAACGAGCTTCTTTCAACGGAAAATCCGCCTATGAACTCTTTACATTTACCTACGGTGAGGAATTGGCAACACTTTTGGGAATCTCTAAAATTGACCCTGAGAACGTCATTCAATCACCTCGATTATTGGATAAATAATCGCTAGTTTTTATTAAAAAATAATTTCAAAATAGAAAGGAACTTGTCCCATCCAAAATTCCAGATAGCTAGAACTTACTTTGAGACGTCTCAGAGCCAGTAACTTTAGTGTACTCTTTTTTTCAACTTTTTCAACCCTAAAACTCACTATTATCAACATTTGTAGTCAAAAACAGAACTTAGTCTGAGACGAAATTCTGTTGATGTTATGCAGTTTTCTCAAAGTAACTTCTGAAAGAAAGAGAACTAGAACTTACTTTGAGAATTTACC
>NZ_JBIMJM010000068.1:0-1517 GCF_043674115.1 Streptococcus sp. A34
TGAGTGGTGGTACTCTTATCATATCAAGGAATCTTCTTTTTGACTTCTATAAGTCTCACATCAATTGTAACGCTACAACCTCTGCAGATCAAATGGATTTGAGCAAGTTGACAAGTACTGCTCAATACTACCAAATCACCTTCAAGGAAAATGCAGCGGCAGAAGAATTGTCATTTGCCCGTATTGGTTTAGGTGCCGTAGGTTCAACTAGACAACTCCGTATCGAGTATAACGTTAAGGGAGATGGTACAGAAACAAATGACCAGGCTGACGGTACTGATCGTACAACAACTTATAAGGGGACATCTATTCCTATCACCCTTCAAAACCAACCAAACATTGTAACGGAAACAACTCACTGGTACCGTCCAGTTATCCAAGAAGCGATCATCCGCTACCAAGTTGAAGGAGCGACAGACTTCTTAGAAGATTCAGGTACTTTAACAGGTAACCCAGGTACAGACATCACTTACTCAACAGAAGATACCATTAACAAGTATAGGAAATTGGGTTATGAGCTTGTATCTGACAACTTCACAACAGCCGCTGGTCAAGACTACGATTACGATACAGCTGTTAAGCAAGAATTCCTTGTTGTGATTAAGCCACGTGTCGTTGACGTTCCTAAGACTGCTGTACCAGGTGAACCAGTCGATCCAACAGATCCAAACTCACCAGTATGGCCAGCAACTGTCCAAAACTTGGAAACAACTCAAGAAGTAACTCGTACAGTTGAATACAAGTATGAAGATGGTACACCAGTTCGTGTAGATGCATCCGGCAACATTTTGCCAAAAGACTCTACAGAAGGTACACCACTTGTTAAGACTGAAACAGTAACCTTCACTCGTCCAGCTCAAGTAAACCTTGTAACTGGTGAAGTGACTTACGGTGACTGGGCAGCAGATACAACGGACACACTTAGCGGAAACCAAATTCCAGCTATCACAGACTACACAGCAACTCGTACAACCCTTGAGGGTGTAGATGCGCCAATGTCTGAAACAGTTATTCCTAAGACAGTAGCTGCGACAGATGCGGACATCAACGAAGTTGTTTACTACACTCCAAATCCTAAGTACGGAGATGTTGTCGTTAACTATGTAAACACAGACGGCAAAGTCATCGCAACTCCTGTTGTAGACACAAATGATGCTCTTGTAGGTACTGACTACTCAACAAAAGACCAAGTTCCAGAGAAAATCGTTGAAGATGCTACTGGCGATGTTTACTACTATAAAGAAATCAAACCTGAAGATGCAGCCAAAGAAACTGGCACAGTCGTAGAAGGTACTACAGAAGTAACCTACGTTTACGAAAAAGCTGGTAATGTTGTGGTTAACTATACACTTGCAGACGGTACAGTCATCAAAGACCCAGTTAACGATGAAACAAATCAAAAACCAGGTACTGAGTACAACACAACTGATAACAAACCAGCTGAGATTGTTACAGAAGATGGTTCACGTTATGTCTTGATCCCATCTAAGACAATTGGTTCTGAAACAGGTACAGTT
>NZ_JBIMJM010000069.1:0-1232 GCF_043674115.1 Streptococcus sp. A34
CCCAAATTTCAAGTTGAAGTTAGCCACCCAAAAGAAATTCACTTGGCGACTTGTAGTCCAAGCATTTTTTAGGGTAGTTGTTAATCCAATTTTCGATAAAAGCGACTTCTTTCGGAGTCGTTTTCTTGGTTCCTTTAGGTAACCATCTCCGAATCAATCGATTATGGTTTTCATTTGAACCTCTTTCCCATGAAGAGTAGGGATGTGCATAGAAGATATGTTCCTCAGGAAACACTTCAACCAATCGACTAAATTCCGAACCATTATCTGCAGTTATTGATAAAATATGATACTCAGCTAATAGTAACCTAAGTGCCTGATTGACAGATTCAGCAGTTTTATTTGGAATTAATCTTATGATTTGGTGTCTACTTCGTCGGTCGGTTAAGACTAAAAGACACTGATTTTTCGCTCTGGTTAGTAGAACTGTATCAATTTCATAATGACCGTTTTCCAATCGAAGATTGATGACCTCTGGTCGCTCTTCGATTGATTTACCAGCTGGCTTAAAGTTCGGACTGGCTTGCTTCTTGACACCTTTCCATTTTCTAGGATAAAGCATGTCCGATTTCTTCAATCCTAAATGACCATTATGAAACCAGTAGTAAATGGTTGAAATCCCTACTTTCACTTGCTTCTTCTTAACCATCATTTCAGGAGAAAACTTTTGCTTATGATAGTGTAAGATCTTCTCTTTCATTTCTTTCGTTAGGATTATCTTTTTAACCGACCGTTTTCGATTGGATTGGTAAACAGTTTGTGCATAATCAGCAGAATAAACTTTCTTGTAGACCCCTTTTCGCACTTGTTGTAAGGTTGTCCCACGCTTGATTTCATTATGAATTGTTTGAGGAGCCTTTCCTAACAAGCCTGCAATTTCACGATTGGACTTATTTTCATTCTTCCACCGCTCAATCAAGCGACGGTTATCTATTGTCAAATGTTTCCCTTTTGGTGTATAATACTTTTGCATCTCTGTGCCTTTCCTTGTGTTTGTGGTGAACAACAAGTATAGCACAGAGGTGTTTTCTTATACCTTAAATCACATTTCATTTGACAACAGGAACCCTTGAAGCTGTTTTTTCAGCTAAACCAAGGCTATGATTAGCCTTGGGCACCTAGCCTAACAGCTTCAAGCCTGTTATCAAATGAAATCATCAACTTACTCAAACATAGTGAAACATCTAATTCTTGACTAAGGTAAGGTGGCTAACTTCATTATAGAACTTTCG
>NZ_JBIMJM010000006.1:0-85881 GCF_043674115.1 Streptococcus sp. A34
ACTTACATCACGAACGCCATGGAGCTTCCATATTCCAACGCTAAACTGGAAGCGACCAATAAACTCATCAAAGACATCAAGAGGCAAGCGTTCGGCTTTAGGAACTTTACGAACTTTAAAAACAAGATATATATTTCTTTGAATATACAAAAAGAGAGAACGAATTTCGTCCTCTCTAGGTGTTAGCTTTTCACCTACCCACTACAGTTGACAAAGAGCCATAAAAACTGCCTCCCTTATATGAAAACAAGGATGCTAACTTGAGCTAGGCATCCTTGTATTAGTTTTATTCAATAACCTGTGTTTCTGCTACTTTTTTATACCAATAAGCACTTTTCTTTGGATAGCGTTCTTGGGTTTCAAAGTCAACATAGAACAGTCCATATCGTTTCTCGTATCCATTTGACCAAGAAAATACATCCATCAAGGACCAGATGAAATAACCTTTAACATTGGCACCATCTGAGATAGCATCTGAAATCACTTCTAAATGCTTTTTCACATAATCAATTCGACCATCGTCATAGACTGTACCATCTACAAATTCATCTTTATAGCCTAGACCATTTTCAGTGATGTAGATTTTCTTATAGTTTGGATAGTCATTTTTCACACGCATGATTTGGTCATAAAGGCCTTGCGGATAGATAATCCAATCCCAGTCCGTTTTTGGAATATCGACTGGAGACTCTCTACGACCGACTCCTTTGATTTGATACTTAGAACTTCCCTTTTCACCTTTACCATTATGGATAATTTCAGTCTCACCGTCATGAGCCCTCATCCAATCACTCATATAGTAATTGATGCCCAAGAAGTCGTTCAAATCTTTTGCAGCATCTAAGGCCGCGAAATCTTCATCACGAAGGTCTAATTCTCCACCATTCACTTTCAGAATATGTCGAACGCCTTCAAGTGTTTTTTCAGAATAGTAACCCAAGTATGTAGCATCGAGGATAAATTTATTATGAATAATATCTTCTAGTTCCGCTGCACGAACATCGTCAGGATTGGTTGGATCATAAGGATATTTCGTTGGCAATGCATGTACAACACCAATTTCTCCGCTATAACCAGCATCCTTGTAGAGCTTAACTGCCTTGGCATGTGAAACCATCATATTGTGATGAGATTGGAATACTTTAGCTAAATCATACTGAATACCTGGTGGGAACTTCCCAACAAGATACTGACCGTCACCAATTGGGCCGATTTCATTAAAGGTTGTCCAGTAATTAACTTCAGGGAATTCTTTGAAACAAAACGCTGCGTAATTGACAAAGTGCTCAATGTTTTCACGATTTAGAAAGTCACCATTAGAATGCAATGTTTCAGGCGTATCAAAATGGTGAAGCGTTACAAATGGTTCTACGTGACGTTTATGGCATTCCGCAAATAATTTATGGTAATACTCTACTCCCTTTGGATTCACTTCTCCAAAGCCTGTTGGGAAGATACGAGACCACGCAATTGAAATACGAATGCCATTCACACCAAACTGTTCACTTAGTTCTAAATCAACTGGATAACGATTATAAAAATCAGAAGCTGGTTCCGCAGTGTACCAGTAATTATCTTCTAGATACTTGTCCCACGCAACACGACCTTTTCCATCCGTCTGTGTAGCACCCTCTGCTTGATATGCAGCAGTTGCTCCACCAAATATAAAATCTTTTGGTAATGTTTTAACCATATGCCTACCTTCTTCTATCAAAAATAAATAAAGGGGTAGGAGTTGGAGATTTATTACTCCCTCCCCTTTTGATTAAGAACCTGTATTCACAAGTGAAGTGCTTGTATATAAGAGATAGTTTTTCGCTAATCAAGGCAGTTTTTTGAGGGAATACTGACTGTATTTTGAAAAAAACTAACGATGAGTAGCTGAAAAACTAGCCTTAGATGGGAGTGCTGAACTGTGAATACAGGTTCTAGAACTGTTGTTTGACAAAGTCAAGAGCACCTTGACCATCACGAGTGAGTTTAATGTATTGAGCCCCTTCAGTTTTGGCAAGTTTAATGCCCAATGCATCAGTTTCTTGTTTTATATCATCGTAGTTCGATGCCACTTGAGGTGCAAGGATAACTAATTGATATTCTGGCAAAATCTCACGGTGAGCACCATAGCTTCCTGCTGTCGCTGTGACTGGAACGCCGTATTCCTTTGCAGCTTTAGTTAAAGCGTTGGCAAGCAACCCACTTGTACCGCCTCCTGCACAAAGTACCAGAACGTTTGTTTGTTCAGAAATTTCAGTATCTACTGCAGCTTTTTCAAGGATAGCATCCGCCTTAGCAGTATTAAAGTTAGCCGCCACTTTCTCTTTCAAGCTATTTTCAACTTTCCCTGATTGTTCTTCAGCAAGAATTTGCTCATCGTAAACTTTCAAGAATGGATAATAGATAAGTACATCGACAACTACCAATAAGATAGCTAGTGCAAAGGCAAGTGGAGCAAAGTTTGTCCCCATTACAATCCCCAATGGTCCTGGAGTTGTCCATGGCAAGTTAACGCTGAAACTGTTCATTTTTAGCGTATCAACAAAGAATTTGAAAATCCATACGTTAGCAATTGGAGCTAAGATGAATGGAACAAAGAATACTGGGTTGAGTACAAGTGGTGCACCGAACAAGATCGGTTCGTTTACACCAAAGAAAGTTGGAACAACTGAAGCACGTCCAATTGCTTTATTTCGTTTAGACTTAGTCAACCACATAAACATGAATGGCACAACCAAGGTAGCACCTGTACCACCCATTGTCACGATAAACATTTGAGTACCTGAAGTCAGGATTTTGTCCGCATGTTGACCCGCCTGTAGAAGCTGGAAGTTGGTTTCAATATTGGCATAAGTAATGGCTGCAATTGCTGGTTCCACAATAGATGGACCATGAATCCCTACAAACCAGAACAAAGCATAGGCACCAAAGATAATGGTAATACCAACATAACCATCTGCGGCTGTAAATAGAGGCTCAAATAATTTCAGGATCGCCTCAGCAACGTTTGTTCCAAGGAATTGACGTGTCACAAGATCAATTCCATACAAGACAAAGATAGACAATGCATATGGAATCACATCTTTAAATGCCTGGGATACGTTCGGTGGAACTTCGTCTGGCATACGAATGGTAACATTGTTTTTCACACAGACCTTATAGATATTAACCGTAATGAAGGCAGCTAGAAAGGCTGTCAAAAGTCCCTTAGTTCCCATGTAACCATTGGCAAATCCACCTTCAATACCATCAGAAGCCAGTAATAGGAAACCTGAAATTGAAGCAATCATGGTTGAAATGAAGTTGATTTGATTGGTTTTTGGCAACTGACGGTTAAACGCATCTGTCAAAGATTTTGCGGTCGTTCCTGCAACTAAGACAGCTACAATACCCATTGTATAACCGTAAGGTTTCATGATAGCTGCAACTGCTTCATCTGACCAAGTAAAACCAAAGATATTAGGCACGAAAGCCACCAATAGAAAGATACTTGAGAACAAGATAACCGGCATGGCAGCAATAAAACCATCACGGATAGCCCTTAAATAAGGGTTTCTCGAAATCTTTTCAAAGAAAGGCTTCCCTTTCTCAATGAATTCAATCAATTTATTCATTACTTGTCACCTCGTTTGTACAGTTCAATCATATGACTCATCATATCTTTCAATAATAATGTTGTCATGAGATGGTCTTGACCATGCATAAGTGTCACACTAAAGGCTAAATCCTCACCAGCCGCTTCTTTCTGCAACAAACTTGTCTGAGCATGGTGGGCTTCAACAATACAAGCATTGGCAGCTTCAACTAGTTCTTCTGCTTTTGCGTAATCACCTTTTTGAGCAGCAGCCAGTGCCTCCATCAAACGAGAACGAGCATCACCAGCGAATGCAACAATCTCAAAACCTAATAACGTAATTTCTTCTCTGTTCATAATATGAACCTCCTATTTTTTATGTACTCAATGGAAATACCATTCAGACTAGGCGACGAAAACGTAGATAGAACTAAAGTTCATCAAGTTGAGGCAACAACGTCTGAATTGGATTTACGAAGAGTATGATTTACAATAACCGTTGAATATGTAGTACAATATAGAACCTTTCACTATCATTTACAGGCTCATCAACCAATGATGTAATCATCTCAAAAATCTGACTTCCAACCTGATGGGCTCTTGGATTCTGGAGCTTGATGTACTGTTCCAAACTAGCAATCGATTCATTTGACTGATGGGATCTATCTAAGTAATTCAGAAAATAGGACAAATGAATCATAAAGCGATCATAAAAATTACTATTTTCTTTTGTCCGTTTAATCCCATTCTCTATCAAAATTTGTTCAACCTCAGCAATAATTTTCTTACTGATGTCATGTTCTTCACTTGTGGGATGAATTGTTTCACCTTTTGCATTGATTAAGTGAAGTGCAATTTTACCAATCTCATCATTTGGAAAATCATTTAGCAACTTTTCACGAAACATAGCTAAGGCTTCACGCGCCATTTTATATTCCAATGGATATTCGGCTGAAATATTGGGTAGTCTACTTTCTTGATAGGTATTCTTTAAAACCGCTTGATATGCACAATAGATATGATCTGTCAGTGTCACATATAGATATTCTTGTACAGGGTAATGATAAGTTTCTACCAGATGATTAATAACCGTGTAGGTTGCCGAAATAAAATCTAAGGGAATATCTTTTAATAAGGTTAGAAAATTTTCTTTGGCTTCATCATTTTTCAGTGAAAAAATATTTTCTATCTTATCCTTAACAATCAAATCTCCCTTTTTCTTTTGAAAGGTTATACCTAATCCCATCACGACTGCCTGTTCCCCATGTTCATTTTTCACCAGGGCAGCGTTATTATTTAGTGACTGTATAATCCTAAACATATATCCCTCCTATATTTTTAAGCAAAAAAAGACTACAAACAAACCGAGAATATCCTACTCTCAAATTCATTTGTAGTCTTGCCTAATCGAATTAGTTACAATCCACTCTATTCTTACTGATGAGATTATTATAGCATATTCTCAAAAAATGTAAACCCTTTCTTTTAAGAAAATGGTAATTTTTTTAATTATTTTTCTAGCCAAGAAGTTGCTGTTTGAGACAAAACTGCATCAAGTCCCTCAATATTTTCACGACCAACAGTTCGTAACCATTCTCGTGCTGCTTCTTCACCTTGCTCAATATAAACAGGCACAACTCCAGCCCATGTTGCACGACCGCAAAGAACACCGTTAAATTTTGCACCTGCTTCATGAGCAAACACCAGAGTATCTTGGAAGAGTTTAGCTGAAACACCTGCACTTAGATAAATGTATGGCAAATGAGTTGATGCTTCTTGTTGACGGAAATATTCAGCTGCTTCTTCTTTTGTATAGACGACTTCCCCTGTTCCAAAGCCTTCTACAAAATTCATATTCACAGGTACTTCTACCTTGAGAACATCCACTCCAAAGCGTTCATCCGAAAATACTTTCATAGCATCATTTACTTTTCGAGGTTTGACTTTTGCAAATTCCACACTGGCATTGTCTTCAATCGTTTCATCGTAGCTCAAAATTTCCAAAAAGAATGGTAAACCTTCAGCCTGACATTCTGAACCCAAGCGTTCAATATAGGCCTGTTTTTGAAGATTGACGTATGAATCTCCATCCACATCATAATAGAGTAGGAATTTAATGGCATCTGCACCTTCTTCTTTTAGTCGTTTCACAGACCACTCTACTAGGCAATCTGGTAAGCGACTAGTAGAGCTGGTATCATAGCCAGTTTTTTCATAAGCCAAAAGCAAACCGCACTGTTCGTCACGGGCGCGTGATGCTGGCAAACCAAATTCAGGATCTAACAGAATTGAGGAAGAAAACTGTGTTAATTCCTCTGAAACTAGTTTCTTTAGTTCTTCCATCTGCTCCACAGTAGGTTCTTCTACCTGATGTTTTGCCATCATTTTTTTCAGGGCTCCACGTTGGTCAAAAGCTAAAGCTGAAATAATACCTGCTTCATTGCTTACTTTTTCCATGTATTTTCTTTTATCTGCTGTTGCTACCATATTATACCTCTTCGACTTCGATTTGAGAATACAACGATTCTGCATTTTCTAAATTGACGTAACCTGTCTGTTCTTCTTGGGCATTTAACATGCCTAAAACATTAGCATTTTTTAATAATTCTGCTTCAGGTAAAGCATGTACCAAACCTGCTGCAATACCTGCAACAGTTGAATCTCCTGATCCTACTGGATTGACGACTTTGATTTTTGGAATTCTGACACGATAGAACTTGTCATTGTGCTTGGCAAAAGCCCCCTGTGCCCCTAATGAGACGACTATCCAATCAATTCCTTGGAAAAGTTGATCAGACAAAACTGATTTTAACTCTTGAATATCATCAGTAACTTCTTTACCAATCAGTTGTGATAACTCCTCTGTATTCGGCTTAATAACTGTCGGCTTCTGCTGGCTTTCTAAAACGTTTTTCAGCGCCTCACCAGAACAATCCAGAACAACAGCCACACCGCATTTTTTACAAAGTTCAATTATTTTAACATAGTAGTTGCTAGCAAGTCCCTTAGGCAAACTTCCTGAAATGACAACTACATCTACATTATTCAGGATGATTTCAAGATGTTCTATAAAATTCAAGGCTTCATGTTCTTGAATAGTTGGTCCTTGTTCTAAAATCTCCGTCTGTTTGCCATCATGAAGAACCGCAATACAGTTACGTGTTTCGCTCCCAATTTCCACAAAGGAATTTTTAATATCCTTTCGAGTGAGTTGTTTCTTTACATAACTTCCAATCTCACCGCCAATAAAGCCTGTTGCTACAACATCTTCACCGATTTGTTTCAAAACTCGTGTGACATTGAGCCCCTTGCCTCCAGCTGTTTTTTGAACTTTTTCTACTCGATTGACCGTATCCAAATGAAAGGTATCCAATTGATAGGCAATATCAACGGACGGATTTAATGTGATCGTCAAAATCATGTGAGCCTCCTAGTCGTGGTATTCTCCACGATCCCACTTTTCAAGAAATTCCGTAAAGAACTCTGGATTAGCCTGCTCTTGATTGAGCGTTTCAACTGCAGCAATCTTTTCAATCAAACGTTTGTTTGCTTCAGTTGGTTTGTATTCTGCTTTAATGAAGGCTTCAATGATGTCGCACATGAGCAACTCACCTGTAATCTTTCCTCCAAAACCAATGACGTTGGCATTTAACTCTTCTTTTGCATAGAGTGCAGAGGTCATATCACGAACCAGGGCTGATCGAACGCCAGGTACCTTGTTTACAGCATTGTTGATTCCAACACCTGTTCCACAAATACAAATTCCCAAATCTGCTTGTCCGCTTGCAACAGCTTCACCAACTTTTTTACCAAAGATTGGGTAATGAGTACGAACATTGTCATAAGTCCCAAAGTCCAATACTTCATATCCTTGATTTTTCAAATAATCTACCACAGCGATTTTTTCATAGGTTACAATGTGGTCACAACCGATTGCAATTTTCATCTCTTATTCTCCTTTGTTTACAACAATTAGCACATTTTATTTAGCATATCGACACGAATTTGGTGACGGCCACCATCATACTCACCTTCAACAAATCCTTTAACGATATTTTTAGCAATGCCTTCTCCTACAATCTCACTACCGATTGTAATAATACGCGAATTGTTGTGGCCTCTTGTCATATAGGCAGAACGTTCGTCTGAAACTTCTGCAGCGATCATGCCTTTGACTTTAGTTGCGGTCATAAATGGACCAACACCATAAGCATCAATCACAATGCCAAGATTTCCTTCCTCTTGATTAACTTCTGCAACTACCGCCAAAGTTGTATCAACAAAATCACTTCCATCACTGACATCTTTAAAGTCATATGATTTTTCTAGCAAATAATCTTTAATAACGTCTTTTAGTTTTGAACCCGCTGGATCAGCACCGATAATGATTGTCATAACCTATCTCCTAACAAAAATAGAAAGTTGTAGCCATATTTGGCAGAAAATCTTTGTTTTGCAAAACTTAGAAAAGCGTTTTCGCTTTTTATGTTTAAATTATACAACCAAACAAACATAAAGTCAACATATTTTGTTTTATTTTTGTTTATTTTTTTCGTATACAAACAAAAAACCAACATTTTGCTGTTGGTTTTGATAACTTTATGATTTTGTAGAAATAATTTCAATGTGATTACTTAATAATTGGTAATTTTCATCCTTTGCATTCATATCTGTCACTAGAGCAGTTACATCATTCAAATCACAAAAAGAAGTAAAATCATCTTTTCCAATTTTCGAGGCATCTAGCAGTAGATATTTTTCTAAAGAATGTTTAATGGCAATATTTTGCGTATAGGCTTCGGCTAAGGTAGAGGTCATGACATCAGTCCCCTTAAGTCCGTTACCTGAAAAGAAAATCTTGCTGAATCGCATTTTTTCCAAACTTGTATTGGTAATTTCTCCTACAAAAGATTCTGTCACTTGGCGATATTCTCCCCCCAAGAGAAAGACTTGAAAATCCTCTGTCTTCTTTTGTGATAGGATGGTAAAAACAGGCATACAGTTGGTGATGACCGTTAGGCGAGGATTTTTAATGGCCTCAGCCAGAAAGGCCACTGTTGTTCCTGGACCTAAAAATACCGTGTCTCCATCTTCTATCAGTTGTGCAGCCCTTTCCGCTATCTCTTGCTTGGCTTCCTTATTCTGAATGTGTTTCTCAGAATGGGAATATTCCCGATATTGAAAAGCCTTATTACTTCTAGCACCACCGTGAATTTTTGTTAAGACACCTTGCTCTTCCAGTTCAATAAAATCACGTCGAACAGTCATATCAGTAACATTTAGCAATTCAACAATCTCAGAAATTCGAACTGTGCCTTTTTTGTTTACCAATCGTGTAATTTCTTCTAGTCGTTCTCGTTTATTCATGTTTAATCCTTTGTTGTTTTTTTACATTATATCAAAAATAAACAAGAATATGTTGGAATTTTGAACAATTCAAACCACCCATTCGATAATATAATGCGAATTACTGTTCCTAGAAGAATTCTCAATTAGAAAATTAACTACTTTTTAAACTCCCTCAACCGTTCCTGTCCAAACTTCATCATCTCTTCCTCTACCTTACTCCATTTTCCAAAGAGACACTCTTGTAACACTTCTGCTGCTGAACCTTCATCTGTTTCAGAATCATAGACACAAGTTCTATCTCTTTGGTAAATTTGAATTCGTTCAAAGAGTTTCTCACTTTCTAGCTCCCTCAAGTTATCCACCAAGTTCTCTACAATCCCATCATGGTGTTCTTTTGGTGTTACTCTGGCCTGATTGGGATCGATGGCATAAAGTTCTTCGTAACGAATCAAGGTGCTGAGATAGGACAATTCTGGTTTGGTACCAATGACAGCTAAGGAAACTTGGAAGCCTTTTGATGCTAATAATTGAGCAGTCTGACGAGGAACTTTAGTGGTTCGTAAAGTCCCTTCAATTAACAAATGATAACCACGTTTACTGAGTTCATCAACCAGATGTTCTACCATCTTTCCTGCAAATCCCTTGGTATAGTCCACGCTGTCCTTGCCATACTCTTCTTGCAGGGCTAAGTAGTTGGGATGCTGAGAACGGCAGCTATCACCATCGATGATAATGATATTACCTTGAAATTCTTTTTGCTTGATACGATGAATAGTCGTCTTACCAGCCCCGCTTTGTCCTCCAAGCAAGATAGCTTTCGATCGATCTGGAATCATCTTTCCTCGGGTTAAAGCCCGAATGGTTCGCTGTAAAGCCTTCTGAAAGTCAGCCTCACTAAATTCTTCCAATCTCATTAAGCCACCACCCGATGATGCACCATCTCTAACATCCGCTCAATACCATCTAAATAACCATTGTAACGCTCGATTTCATCGAAGGTATCGACAAGGTAAATTTTCGTATTGATCAATTCAGCCAAGTCATCACTCATCAAAATCCAAGGATTCGCTTCATCATCAAAAGCAATCTCTTGACTATCCTGGTATCTATAAAGCTGTGATAAAATGGCTGCTCCACGTTCTTTTATCACTTCTATTCTTAAAGTCAGTTGGTAATCTTCAACAGGTGTTAGCATCTTATCCTCCCCTACAATATCGACATAAGAGACGTTAAATTTTTGACAAATACGATCGATGAGTTCTGTTGAAACTTTACTAGTTCCATTTTCATAACGACTCAGGCTATTGCGTGAAATCCCCACCATTTTCGCAAATTCTGGTTGTGTTAAATCGTGTGTCTGGCGTAGTGATTTTATATTGTCTCCAATCATAGCCTTTCCCCCTATTCTTAGTTTTATTGTAACACAAAACGCACCAAATTTGGTGCGTTTTTAATCGATTTTTTTCACAAAATAGCTCTCGTGCTCTTTTTAAACCTACTTAGGCCTAAAACTCCTCCATCTCCACAAAGGAGGCAAGAATAATCTCTTCCACATGGTCCACTGAAAGAGTCACAAAAACATTTCCATCCAAGCGACCATGCAACACAGCCTGCTCGCTCATTTCTCTCACCAAATCTTGGACTGGGATACCTACTTCAGGCAAGGTCATCGGAATTTCCATCTCATTTTTGAAGAAATGGTAGGTTTTCTCAATAGCCTGTCTAGCCAATTCTTCATCTGAACCTTCTGTCAGTCCCCAAACATTGCGGGCATAAGTTGCAAATTTCGCATGTGTCGTCGGATCAGTATCAACACAGAATTTCATCCAGCGCGGTGTCAAGACAGCCAAACCAATACCGTGCGTAATATCATAATAGGCCGACAATTCATGCTCGATAGCATGGCAAGTCCAGCCGCCCGCACGTCCACTAGCAACCAAGCCATTCAAAGCCAGGGTCGAGGTCCAAAGCAAGTTGGCACGCGCCTCATAATTTTCTGGTTCTGCAAGAGCCACCGGACCATGTTTGATGGCCGTCTTCAACAAGCCCTCTGCAATGCTATCCTGAACATCCACTCCAACTGTGCGATTAAAATATTGCTCAAAAAGATGGCTCATCATATCCGCCGTACCAGCTGCCGTCTGCCATTTTGAAACCGTGTAAGTCAAGGTCGGATCTAAGAAAGAGGCCCGCGGAATGAGCTCCCAGCCACCTGTACCCAATTTTTCATTGGTCTCCATATTGGAAATCACAGCCCCACGGTTCATTTCTGTACCAGTTGCCGCCAGCGTCAGAATATCTACAATCGGAACTGCCTGGCCAATCAGGCGAGGATTTTTGACCAAATCCCAGGCATCACCATCGTAATAAGCTGCCGCAGCCATAACCTTACTGGCATCAACGACTGAACCGCCACCGACAGCCAAAAGCATGTCTAGGCTATTTTCGCGAATCAACCTTCCACCTTCACGGACTGAATCAATCCGCGGATTGGGCTCGACACCTGCCAGCTCCACCCACTCAAAATCATTGTCTTTCAGCAAGGCCGTAACCTTATCATAGAGACCAGAACGCTTGATGGAGCCACCACCGTAGACCAAAAGTACCTTCTTGCCGAATTGTTCCAAGACCTCTGGCAATTCAGCTAAGCGGTCACGTCCGAAACGGATGTCTGTCGGAATCTGTAAACGAAAATTATTCATCATGTCTCCTTTCAACGACGAGAAATGTATAAATTAGTGAAAACGCTACACTCTTAGTATATCATTCTTGGCTCCAAAAATCAGCTGCTGTAGATAGGAAAGCAAAAAGAGGCCAAGACCTCTTTCCTATCCCTTACCTAAGCATCCGCTGGTGGGTAGATATAGCTAACCGTACCTGCCCCGGTAGTCGTCGGGTTAAACCATCCACGGTAGTTTCCAATGGACATATTGCCATTAAAATTCGATTCCATCACCTGAATGGTCCCGTCTGCTGCTACGTCTGTCACATAAGCCACATGTCCATAGCCACCATCTGTCCATACGATAACGGCACCTACCTGAGGAGTTGTCCCAACCGTATAGCCCTGAGCCGCAGCACTTGCTGCCCAATCACCTCCATTGCCCCAATAGTTACCGACCCATGGCGCTAGCTCCTTTACACCCCAGGTACATTGGCCGACTGGATAGGTGTTGGCAGTATAAGTAGCCGTTACAGCGGAACTATAGGTCGTCGAGGCTGTAGAGACCGTCTCCGAAATGACAGCGCTACTGCTATCAGCCACTCCAAATGATTGGTAGATTGGAGCTGGATGTTCTCCCAGATAGCGCGGACCATAGGAATCAAAGGTATCTGCACTAGCCGAGGATTGTCCCAGCATGGCCATACCTGCAACTAAGCTTGCAGCGATTCCCAATTTCAACTTCTTGTTTGCAAAAAATGTATTCATTTCAATACTTCCTTTCTTCTAGAACCTATATTCCCAAGCGAAGCACATTTATATAAAAAAATAAAGATGCCGAGCTATAAAGGTGGGTTCGGATATTACCCTATCTATCCTAAGACAGAAAGCTTGAAGAAGCCTTAAATAAATATGACAACTGTTACAGCTGACTCACAAGCAGATGACAAACATGTTATAATGGAAAAAATGATTGGAGGAAAGTTTATGAAACATATGGTCTTGATTCACGGAACCTGGTGCGATGGGGCTGTCTGGGGAGAATTTGCCACAAAATTAGAAAAAATGGGCATCATTGTTCACACGCCTAGCCTGCGCTACCACGACTTACCCTATGAGCAAGTGATGGAAAAGGTTGGTGCCGTCAGCCTGACCGACTACGCTGATGATTTGGTTGCCCTGGTCGAAAGTCTGGAAGAGCCTCCTCTACTACTAGGGCATTCCCTTGGCTGTCTCTTGGCACAAATGGTCGCCGAGCGCACAGAAATCGCCGGCATGATTCTCATGGGACCTGCCCCTACTGCCGACATCTTTGCCCTCTATCCGACCATGATTCGTTGTTTCATCCGCCACTTCCTGCGCTGGGGCTTCTGGAAAAAGCCCATGCCACCATACAAGGATGAGTTTTTCACCTATTGCCTCAACGTCCAGGACCCTAGCCTCAAGGAGGATATCTTCAAGACCCTGGTTCCTGAATCCGGCAAGGTTTACACTCAGATGGCCTTTCCTTTCTTTGACAAAAGCAGAGCAGGCTATGTGGATTTCAGCAAGATTTCGGGTCCAGTCCTGGTCATCACGGGAAGCGAGGACAAGATGACCGTATCCGCCATCGCCAGAAAAACAGCTCAGAACTACGCCGAATCAGTGCTCGTATCCCTAACAGGAGCCGACCACATGTACGAATCCGGCAAATTCCAAGACAAAACCCTCTCTGTTATCCGCGCCTGGTTGACCGAGAAGAATTTCATCTGATTCCCCACACCAATTGCGCTTAGGTTTCTCAAAAATATAGTAGATTATTTGATGGTTTTAAAGTATAATAAGCTAGTACGTAAAATCAGAAAGTTCCGCAAGCATGAAGCAATCTATCAAATCAAACATCCGAAAACGAAAAATACAAAGACCCCTATGGAAAAAATTAGCCATTGGACTCCTGGTCCCCCTATTGGCCCTGGGACTTTGGTACTCTGTCAGTCTGGCCAATTACTATCTCCAAGCACATCTGACAGAAAGATTTCCCCAGCATGTGCAAGAAATTTACTTCATTCTCTTCGCCCTGCTCTATAGTGGCCTTGTTCTGGTCCTGTCTTTCTCGCTCTGGCTCTGGTGGAAAGTCATTTTTGACGAAAAATTCACCTGGTGGAAACCAGCTTCCTTACTGGTCGTCTGGCTACCCGTCTTTCCAGTCTTCTACCTTGTTAAACAAGAGGCCAGACAGATTATCCCAAAGTCTCCACAGGTCATTTCCCACCGGGCTCTCAACGGTCCTAGCGCAGTTGAAAATAGTCTCGAGGCCTTCCAAATTTCCAGCAAAAGCAAGTTTGACTACATTGAAATTGACATCTGGGAAACAGCAGATTTGGAATATGTGGTCTTTCACGACCCTAATCTATCCGGCTGGACAAGGCTCCACTATCGGCCACACGACCTGCCCTTAAGCACTCTAACCAACATTAGCTTGACCGATCAAGAGGGGCACACAGCCCATATCGCCGGCTTTGATCAGATTCTGGAAGAGGCCGAAAAGTCTGGTCAAAAGCTCCTGATTGATTTCAAAACTTCTGAGCTAGACAGTCCACAGATTGTGGAAAACTTTCTAGGAAAATACCAACAGCGTTTAGAGCAAGGCCAGCATCAACTACAAACAGCTGACCAAGAATTTATGAAGAGAGTCCTCAGCCACTCACCTAAATTTGAAACAGTCTTGATTATGAATTCCATCCTTGAGGAGCAATTTCCAGGTTTAACTGGATTCAGCGTCCCTTTGAGCGACCTGACTCCCGAATTACATGATTACATCAAAGCCTCCAAGAAATTTCTCTATGTCTGGACAGTCAATGATGAAGCTGGCGTGACCCAGGCAGATGATTTAGCGGTTGATGGCATCATTTCAGACTTTCCTGGCAAGACCCAAGACCAACTAAACCACACCTTGGTGTATTCTAAGTACAAGGATTATTATCACAAGCAATTGGAGAACCTTCTCATCTTTCCAAGCTTAAAATAAAGACAGCATAGTAGCAATCAGGTGGATACCATCTGGTTATTTTTTTTTGAACAGGTTACACAAAAAGAGAAGACCAAACGGTCTTCCCTTAAAGATTATTATTCAGTTACAGCTTCAAGCTCTGCTTCTGCTGCAAGTTCTTCAGCAACTGTATCTTCAATGATTTCAACTTCATTGATGGCTTGTGGCTCAAGATTACGGTAGCGGGCCATGCCTGTACCTGCTGGGATAATCTTACCAATAATAACGTTCTCTTTAAGACCAAGAAGGTTATCACGTTTACCACGAATGGCTGCATCTGTAAGGACACGAGTTGTTTCCTGGAAGGATGCGGCAGACAAGAATGAGTTGGTTTCAAGGGAAGCCTTAGTGATACCCATAAGAACTGGACGAGCTGTTGCCGGAATACCACCTGCAATAACCACGTCAGCATTGGCATCTGTAAAGTCTGTGATATCCATAAGGGTACCCATGAGAAGATCAGTGTCACCTGGATCCATGACACGAACTTTACGAAGCATTTGACGAACCATTACCTCGATGTGCTTGTCGCCGATTTCTACACCCTGGCTACGGTAAACTTTTTGAACTTCAGAAAGAAGGTACGTTTCAACCGCCAAGACATCACGGACTTCCAGCAAACGTTTCGGTTGGATAGAACCTTCAGTAAGGGCTGCACCTCTCGCAACTTGGTCACCAACTTCAACCTTCATACGGGCTGTAAATGGAACCACATATTCGCCTTCGCCAGTTTTACCTTTAACAAAGACTTTCTTGGTACGAGTTGCCGCATCTTCTTCAATCGCTGTAACTTCACCTTTGACCTCAGTGATAACCGCTTCCCCTTTCGGATTGCGGGCTTCAAAGATCTCTTGAACACGAGGAAGACCTTGCGTGATATCGCTGTTTGAGGCTACACCACCCGTGTGGAAGGTACGCATTGTAAGCTGTGTACCAGGCTCACCGATAGATTGGGCTGCAATCGTACCAACTGCTTCACCCACTTCAACCGCATCACCTGTCGCCAAGTTGATACCGTAACAATGACGGCAGACTCCATGACGAGTATTACATGTAAATACGCTACGGATGGTTACTTGTTCAACACCAGCATTGACAATATCACGAGCAATGTCTTCTGTAATCAATTGGTTTGGACCGATGATAACTGCATCCGTTTCAGGATGTTTAACAGTTTTCTTAGTGTAACGACCTTGCAAACGCTCTTCAAGTGGCTCGATCATTTCCTTGCCATCTGTGATTGAACGGATATCAAGACCACGGTCAGTTCCACAGTCGTCTTCACGGATAATAACGTCTTGGGCAACGTCAACCAAACGACGAGTCAAATAACCTGAGTCGGCTGTCTTCAAGGCCGTATCCGTCATACCCTTACGGGCACCGTGAGTAGAGAAGAACATTTCCAATACAGAAAGACCTTCACGGAAGTTAGACAAGATAGGCAATTCCATGATACGTCCGTTCGGAGCTGACATGAGTCCACGCATACCGGCCAACTGGGAGAAGTTGGAAATGTTACCACGGGCACCAGAGTCCATCATCATAACGATTGGGTTCTTCGGATCCTGTTTTTCAACCAAGCGTTTTTCCAATTTTTCCTTAGCAGAACGCCATTCATCTGTAACAGCTGTGTAGCGCTCGTCCTCGGTGATCATACCACGACGGAATTGTTTCTTGATTTGTTCCACACGTTCGTGAGATTCTTCAATGATTTCAGCCTTGTTGTCGATAACCGGAATATCGGCAATACCCACTGTCAAACCAGCAAGTGTTGAATGATAATAACCCAAGTCTTTCAAACGGTCAAGCAGGGCTGATGTTTCAGTTGTACGGAAACGCTTGAAGATTTCAGCGATGATGTTACCAAGATTTTTCTTCTTGAATGGTGGGTTGATTGGCAATTCTGCAATAGCAGCCTTGATATCTGAACCTGGTTCCAAGAAGTATTTATCAGGAGTTCCTTCTGTCAAGTTAGCGTTGTTTGGCTCTTGCAAGTATGGAAGACCTTCTGGCATAATCGCGTTGAACAAGATTTTTCCGACAGTTGTCATCATGACCTTGTGTTTTTGGTTGTCTTTCCAAGGTTTATCAAGGCTATCTGTTGCAATACCAACACGGGTATGCAAGTGAACATAGCCATTACGGTAAGCCATAACAGCCTCATCCGCATCCTTGAAGACCATACCTTCACCTTCACGACCAGCATCTTCCATGGTCAAGTAGTAGTTACCCAAGACCATATCCTGAGACGGTGTTACAACTGGTTTACCATCTTTAGGGTTAAGGATGTGTTCTGCCGCGAGCATAAGGATACGTGCTTCTGCTTGTGCTTCTTCTGACAATGGAACGTGAATCGCCATCTGGTCACCGTCAAAGTCGGCGTTGTAGGCTTCACAGACAAGCGGGTGCAAACGAAGGGCTTTACCGTCGATCAGAACTGGCTCAAAAGCCTGGATACCCAAACGGTGAAGGGTAGGTGCGCGGTTCAAAAGAACTGGGTGTTCTTTGATCACTTCTTCCAAGATGTCCCAAATACGATCATCTCCACGTTCAATCAAACGTTTTGCAGCTTTTACGTTACCAGCAATATCACGGGCAACGATTTCGCGCATGACAAACGGTTTGAAGAGCTCGATCGCCATTTCGCGTGGCACACCACATTGGTACATTTTAAGCGTTGGACCAACGGCGATAACGGAACGTCCTGAGAAGTCAACACGCTTACCAAGCAAGTTTTGACGGAAACGTCCTTGCTTACCTTTAAGCATGTGGCTGAGTGATTTAAGTGGACGGCTACCTGGTCCAGTGATTGGACGACCACGGCGACCGTTGTCAATCAAAGCATCCACAGCTTCTTGGAGCATACGTTTTTCGTTTTGTACGATGATCCCTGGGGCATTAAGTTCCAAGAGACGAGCCAAACGGTTGTTACGGTTGATTACACGGCGATAGAGTTCGTTCAAGTCAGATGCGGCAAAACGGCCACCATCCAACTGAACCATTGGACGCAAATCTGGCGGAATAACTGGAAGGATATTGAGAATCATCCATTCTGGCTTGTTACCAGATTTGTAGAAGGCATCCAATACATC
Organism: Streptococcus sp. A34; assembly: GCF_043674115.1. Lineage (NCBI taxonomy): Bacteria > Bacillati > Bacillota > Bacilli > Lactobacillales > Streptococcaceae > Streptococcus > Streptococcus sp. A34. Next base: position 17,700 of record NZ_JBIMJM010000006.1, read on the forward strand.
CAAGCGACGAACTGCTTTAATGCGTTTTTGACCAGAAGCTGTTTTCAATTCTTCTTTCAAAGCTGCGATTTCTTTTGGAAGATCGACTTGCTTCAAGAGGTCTTGAATCGCTTCTGCACCCATTTTGGCAACGAATGAACCATAGCCATATTCACGCAAACGCTCACGGTATTCGCGTTCTGTCATGATTGACTTGTGCTCAAGCGGCGTATCTTTCGGATCAATCACCACATAAGCTGCGAAGTAAATAACTTCTTCAAGCGCACGTGGGCTCATATCCAAGGTCAAGCCCATACGGCTTGGAATACCTTTGAAATACCAGATGTGTGAGATTGGAGCTTTCAACTCAATATGGCCCATACGCTCACGGCGGACTTTTGCACGAGTTACTTCCACACCACAGCGGTCACAAGTGATCCCTTTATAACGGATACGCTTGTATTTACCACATGAACACTCCCAGTCTTTTGTTGGACCAAAGATCACTTCATCAAAAAGTCCATCACGTTCTGGTTTTAGTGTACGATAGTTGATTGTTTCAGGTTTTTTAACCTCACCGTAAGACCATGAACGAACCTTACTTGGTGAAGCTAACGTGATTTGCATACTTTTAAATCGATTTACGTCAACCACTAATAATCCCTTTCTTTTCTTGTGAGAGGTGGATGAGTCACACCTCGGATTCTTGAATAACCGACAAAGTTGCTAGACTGTCTAGCACCAGACAGACTAGGCGATCCCAGTTGATACAAAATCAAGCAAGGACCTCCCCCTAGTCTCCTATCTGATTATTCTTTGTCTTCTGCTTCTTCTGCTGCAAAGGCTGCCGCTGCGTCAGCTGCTGCTTTTGCACGTGCTTTTTCAAGATCATCTACGTGGATGATATCATCATCTTCACCTTCATCAAGGTCACGCAATTCTACTTCGTTATCATCTTCATCAAGGACACGCATATCCAAACCAAGTGATTGCAATTCTTTGACAAGAACGCGGAATGATTCTGGAACGCCTGGTTTTGGAATTGGTTTGCCTTTTGTGATGGCTTCATAGGCTTTCAGACGGCCTGTCACATCATCTGACTTGTAGGTCAAGATTTCTTGTAGGACGTTTGAAGCACCGTAGGCTTCAAGGGCCCAAACCTCCATCTCACCGAAACGCTGACCACCAAACTGAGCCTTACCTCCGAGTGGCTGTTGGGTAACGAGTGAGTATGGTCCGACTGAGCGGGCATGAAGTTTATCATCAACCATGTGGTGAAGCTTGATCATGTACATGACACCGACAGACACACGGTTATCAAATGGCTCACCGGTACGTCCATCGTAAAGAATGGTCTTGGCATCTGAATCCATACCCGCTTCTTTAACGGTTGACCAAAGATCTTCTGAACTTGCACCATCGAAAACTGGTGTTGCAATATGGATACCCAAGTTACGAGCCGCCATACCCAAGTGGAGTTCCATAACCTGACCGATGTTCATACGAGATGGCACCCCGAGTGGGTTCAACATGATATCAACTGGCGTTCCATCTGGAAGATATGGCATATCTTCAACCGGTACAATACGTGAAACGACACCCTTGTTACCGTGACGACCGGCCATCTTATCTCCGACCTTGATCTTACGTTTTTGAGCGATGTAGACACGAACCAGCATGTTAACACCTGATTGCAATTCATCACCGTTGGCACGAGTAAAGATTTTCACATCACGAACGACACCATCGGCACCGTGAGGTACACGAAGAGAGGTGTCACGCACTTCACGTGACTTGTCACCGAAGATTGCATGCAAGAGGCGCTCTTCAGCAGAAAGATCTTTTTCACCCTTAGGTGTGACCTTACCAACAAGAATATCGCCTTCTTTAACTTCCGCACCGATACGTATGATACCCATTTCATCCAACTGACGAAGGGCATCCTCACCAACGTTTGGAATTTCGCGTGTGATTTCTTCAGGGCCTAACTTGGTATCGCGGGTTTCTGATTCGTATTCTTCCAAGTGAACAGATGTATAGACATCTTCTTTCACCAGACGCTCAGACATGATAACCGCATCCTCGAAGTTATAACCTTCCCACGTCATGTAGGCAACGATTGGGTTTTGACCGAGGGCCATTTCCCCACGTTCCATAGAAGGACCATCTGCGATAAAGTCGCCTTTTTCAACGACATCGCCTACTTTTACAAGGGTACGTTGGTTATAGGCTGTACCAGAGTTTGAACGGCGGAATTTTTGAATGCTATAAACATCCAAGGAACCATCTTCACGGCGTACTTCTACCTTGTCCGCATCTGCATAAGTTACCTTACCATCATGTTGAGCAATAACTGCCGCACCTGAGTCATGAGCAGCCTGATACTCCATACCAGTACCAACGTAAGGTGCTTTTGGATCAATCAATGGAACAGCCTGACGTTGCATGTTGGCACCCATGAGGGCACGGTTGGAGTCATCGTTTTCCAAGAAAGGAATACATGCTGTCGCAACAGCAACTACCTGTTTCGGTGAAACGTCCATGAAGTCCGCTGAATCTGCTGGGAACTCTTGGTTATTACCTTGGTGACGTCCCATAACGATTTTATCAACGAAACGGTTGTTTTCATCAAGTGGTGATGTTGATTGGGCTACGATGTAGGCATCTTCTTCATCTGCTGTCAACCAAACGATTTCGTTCGTTACTGTACCAGTTGCACGGTCGATCTTGCGGTATGGTGTTTGGATGAAACCATACTTGTTGAGGTGACCATAAGAAGACAAGTTGTTGATCAAACCGATGTTTGGTCCCTCAGGCGTTTCAATCGGACACATACGGCCATAGTGAGTGTAGTGAACATCTCGAACCTCATAACCAGCGCGGTCACGGGTCAAACCACCAGGTCCCAAGGCTGACAAACGGCGTTTGTGAGACAACTCGGAAAGTGGGTTGTGTTGGTCCATGAACTGTGACAACTGAGATGAACCAAAGAATTCTTTGATTGCAGCTGTAACAGGGCGGATATTGATGATTTGTTGTGGCGTCAATACTTCATTGTCTTGAACAGACATACGCTCACGCAAGTTACGTTCCATACGGGTCAAACCGATACGTACTTGGTTGGCAAGCAATTCACCAACGGCACGAATACGACGGTTACCCAAGTGGTCAATATCATCTACACGACCAAGACCTTCAGCCAAGTTGAGGAAGTAGCTCATCTCTGCCAAGATATCCGCAGGTGTTACTGTACGTACGTTTTCCGCCGGATTAGCATTACCAATCACAGTGACTACACGATCTGGATCTTTTGGTGCCACAATCTTGAATTTCTGCAAAAGAACTGGCTCAAGAAGAACAGCGTTGTCATTTGGAATGTATTCAACAAGGTTGAGTTCGTCGAATTGAGCTTCTACTTTTTCAAGCACATCACGGCTCAAGACTGTACCTGCTTCCAAGACGATTTCGCCTGTCTCACCGTTAATCACATGATCAGCAAGTGTTTGGTTGAGCAAACGAGTACGGAGGTTGAGTTTTTTATTAATCTTGTAACGACCAACAGGTGCTAGGTCGTAACGACGTGGGTCAAAGAAACGAGCTGTCAAAAGGCTCCGTGAGCTTTCCGCTGTCTTTGGTTCACCTGGACGAAGGCGCTCATAGATTTCCTTAAGCGCTTCATCTGTACGAGAATCTGCTGGGTTTTTATGAATATCTTTTTCAATGGTATTGCGAACCAATTCGCTATCACCAAAGATATCAATGATTTCATCATCACCTGAGAAACCAAGCGCACGAACAAGTGTCGTGAACGGAATCTTACGCGTACGGTCAATACGAGTGTAGGCAATGTCTTTTGAGTCTGTTTCCAATTCCAACCAAGCTCCACGGTTAGGGATAACCGTTGAACCATAACCTACTTTACCGTTCTTATCTACTTTATCATTGAAGTAGACACCTGGTGAACGCACCAACTGAGAAACGATAATCCGCTCTGCACCGTTGATGATGAAGGTACCCATTTCAGTCATGATTGGGAATTCGCCAAAGAAAACTTCCTGGGTCTTGATTTCACCCGTTTCCTTGTTGACCAAGCGGAATGTCACATAGATAGGCGCAGAATAGTTGGCATCGTGCGAACGTGCCTCTTCCAAAGTGTATTTTGGAGTCTTCAATTCGTAGCCAACAAATTCCAATTCCATGGTATCTGTGAAGTTTGATACTGGAAGTACATCTTCAAAGACTTCCTTCAAACCAGAATCCAAGAAATCTTTGAAAGAATCTGTCTGGATTTCGATCAAATTTGGTAAATCAAGAACTTCCTTGATTCTTGAAAAACTACGACGGGTACGGTGCTTACCGTACTGAACTTCATGTCCTGCCAAAAGTTTTCTCCTTTGTAATAAGATACGAGACCGTCAAGCTACTCGCTATCCGGTCGAGTTTTATCTATCGCCAGCCCTAGCGAGCTAGCTTTTGTCCTTTTTCTGAATATTTAGAATCTTTAAGAATACATTACAATTCCTAAAAATCCATCAAATAGACACAAAAAGAGCAGCTAAATCTTCCTTTGAAAAGTGTGATTTAACTGCTGCAAGTCTTGTTTGGACAAGATTTCAAACAAGACAGACGACAAATTATTTATAAAATTATAACACAAGACCGCTTAAAAATCAAGGGTTATCTTCTTCACCAGAGTCCGAGCTTGGTTCGGAATCTCCGTCATTATTATTTGCTGAGGATGATGAGCTCGAACTGCTAGAAGAACCTGTCCTGCTGTTACTGCTTGAGGAGGTCGTCCTACGCTGCTGGTTGCCAAACAAACTATTCCAAGCTGTCTGATAATCAGCCTCTGTTCCACCTACCATAAATCGATAGTTGGTCACCGGCGCCCCATTTTTGGCCCAATAACTAGTCGTAGTAGCACCTGATACGTTAATCGTACGGCCATTGACCTGCACACTACCTGGCCGTTGCCCAGTAGAGGTGACTACATTAGATGCAATCACACTATCATCCAGTGTAAATCGTCCAGAGAATAATTCCGGTGCCACTTGATAGATGGCATTGGACAAATAAGCAACATAGTGAGAATTGCTATTATAGCTTGCAAAAACATCCAAACTTGTATTATCATCATAGCCTGCCCAGGAGCCCAAGGTAACCTGAGGGGTCGAAAGCATGAGCCAAGCATCTCCAGCGTAATTACTCGTACCAGTCTTGCCAGCTATATCTGTATTGGCCAATACTTGAGGGTTGATAGCCCTGATACGGTTTGCATAGGTTGTGGTCAAGCCAGAGGAAATAACCCCCTTGAGCAGGTTCATCATGATACTCGAAGTTGCCTTAGAGTAAACCTGAACAGGTGCCGCCTGGTGCTGGTAAACAACTGTCCCATCAGCCTTCTTGATATTCTCAACCAGATAATGCTTGTTGTAGACGCCGCCGTTTGCCAAGGTTTGATAGGCGTTGGTATTGGTAGCTACAGAAACATCAATCCCTCCTCCGAGAGGCAGACTTTCAATGTCATACATCGGAATGTGGTAATCCATCTTCTCCATATAGGACTTGACATCCACACCAGACTGTTGCAGCAGCTTATAGGTCCAGAAGGCAGGAATATTGACCGAGCGATTGAGAGCAGTCTGCAAATCAATCATACCTGAACCTCGGTTATTGACGTTCATGATTTGCTCGCCACTGGAGAAACGAGCTGGGTAATCTGAGAAGATACTAGCCGATCCGATTAGGCCCTGGTCCATAGCAATACCGTAGGCCAAAATAGGCTTAATGGTTGATGCAGGAGAACGAACAGTATCGAAAGCATGATTGTTCTTGTTCTGTGAAAAATCACGGCCACCAACAAAGCCAAGCACTGCACCTGTCTTGTTATCTAGCAAGACCGAACCAGTCTCTACAACTCCGTTTCCTTCATCCAGCAAGTAGCCATTGTCACGCGCCACAGCATTCATGGCATTGTGAATAGCAGGATTGACCGTAGAAGTGACGGTATAGCCCCCTTGGCTAATTTCTTGGGCGGCAAGCTCTCTGTATTCTTGAACGGTCTCATCATTTTTCAGCTTGGCATCTGAAACCTTATCCCGCTCCACCAGATAATCATACATGACGTCAATGGCTTCATCCAGAACAGCATAGTATAGAAAATCCTTGGTATCCTCTGTTACCGGACTAGGAGGAAGGAAGTCCTGGCGAATATCATAATCCTTATAGGTCTCGTACTCTTCCTTGGTCAGAAATTCTGCTCGGTACATATTATAGAGTACATCTTGGTGTCGAGCCAGGCCGTAAGACATATACTCATCCGACTTGAGACTACCGTCTGCCGCATAGGGCGAGTAGACAATGGGACTCTGTGGCAAACCAGCAATAAAGGCCGCCTGAGGAACCGTTAATTCCTTGGTTGATTTTCCGAAAATTCCCCGCGCCGCTTCTTCTACACCGGCAATATTTTTGCCCTGATTATTTCGACCAAAAGGCGAGACATTGAGATAAGTAGTCAAAATATCTTCCTTGGACATGTCCCGCTCCAGAGCCAAGGCTGTGATAATTTCATTGGCCTTACGTGTAAAAGTCGGAGCGTTGCCTACAATCTGCTGCTTAATCAACTGCTGAGTAATGGTCGAACCACCGCTGGAAGAACCAAAACCAACCGAGCCCAGAGCCGCACGCAATACCGCCTTAGGCACAACACCATTGTGGCTCTCAAAGGTGACATCCTCCGTAGCAATCACGGCCTGCTTGATATAGTCAGAAATATCTGCATTTTCAATAGGGCTCCGCAACAAGTCTGAATTGATATCTGCTACAGGAGAACCATCCGAAAAGACAATATGAGAATTTCTACTGATATTGGCGATATTGGCCAGCAGCTCTTCCTTACTAGGCGCCTCTACTTGGTCAAATAGGCTAAAGACATAGCCAACTCCAACCCCGGCACCCAGACTGCCCAAGACTAGGAAAATGACTGCCAAATAATCCACCAATAATTTGATACTTCTTAACAAGATGCCCAATCCATTGGTCAGGCTAAAAGAAGCCATCATTGTTTTGAATTTAGAATGTTTCGTCGTCATAGTAACTCCTTATTCCTTTTATTATACCAAACTTTGCCCACTTTCTACAATTTCATGGTATAATAGGGGGAAATTTTAAAAGGAGAAAGCCTCATATGAATATTTTTGAAGAACTAAAAGCACGTGGCTTGGTCTTTCAAACGACAGACGAAGAAGCCTTGGTAAAAGCCTTAACAGAAGGGCAGGTTTCTTATTACACAGGCTACGATCCAACAGCAGATAGTTTGCACTTGGGGCACTTGGTTGCTATCTTAACCAGCCGTCGCTTGCAACTAGCTGGTCACAAGCCTTATGCCCTCGTTGGCGGTGCGACTGGTCTGATTGGCGACCCTTCCTTCAAGGATGCGGAGCGCAGCTTGCAAACCAAAGACACCGTTGACGGTTGGGTGACAAAAATCCAAGGTCAACTCTCTCGCTTCTTGGATTTTGAAAATGGTGACAACAAGGCCGAAATGGTCAACAACTACGACTGGTTCTCAGACATCAGCTTTATTGACTTCCTTCGTGATGTCGGTAAATACTACACGGTCAATTACATGATGAGCAAGGACTCTGTGAAAAAACGGATTGAAACAGGTATTTCCTACACCGAGTTTGCCTACCAAATCATGCAGGGCTATGACTTCTACGAGCTCAATGACAAGCACAATGTGACCCTACAAATCGGTGGTTCTGACCAGTGGGGTAACATGACTGCAGGTACCGAGTTGCTTCGCCGCAAGGCTGACAAGTCTGGTCACGTTATGACTGTACCACTTATCACCGACTCGACAGGTAAGAAGTTTGGTAAGTCAGAAGGCAACGCCGTTTGGTTAGACGCCGACAAAACTTCCCCTTATGAAATGTACCAATTCTGGCTCAATGTCATGGATGACGATGCCGTTCGTTTCTTGAAAATCTTTACTTTCTTGACATTAGATGAGATTGCTAAGATTGAAGAAGAATTTGACGCTGCCCGTCATGAACGTCTGGCTCAGAAAATTTTGGCTAAGGAAGTCGTGACATTGGTTCACGGTGAAGAAGCTTATCAACAGGCCCTTAACATTACCGAGCAATTGTTCGCAGGCAACATCAAAAACCTGTCCGCAAAAGAGCTCAAGCAGGGTCTCAGCAACGTTCCAAACTACGCTGTACAGGCTGAAGACAACCTTAACATCGTTGAACTCTTGGTTACCTCTGGTATTGTCAACTCAAAACGCCAAGCTCGTGAAGATGTGCAAAATGGTGCCATCTATGTCAACGGTGAGCGTGTACAAGACTTGGACTACACCCTCTCTGACAGCGACAAAATTGACGGCGAGCTGACCGTTATCCGCCGCGGGAAGAAAAAATATTCTGTGTTGACTTATTAACATCTCCCAAGGAAATCCTATGTGATTTCCTTTTCTGCTAACCTAGGAGAACAGCTATGACCTGTATTTTTTGCCATCAGATTGAAGAAATCGATATTCTCTACCAGACGGAGCATTTCAAGGCGGTCTGGGACATTGACCCTGTCCAAACGGGGCATCTACTGATTATCAGCAAAGACCACTATGACACGCTCAGCCAAGTCCCACCTGTTGTTCGCTATGAGCTATCGGACTTGGAAGTCTTTTTGACTGATAAACTCTGTCAAGCATTGATAATTGACGGTGTGACCATAGCTTGCAACGATCGCTTGTTTGATGTCGGCACCCATTTCCATGTCCACCTGATTCCACGCTTTCAAGAAGATGGCTTCTGGGATCAAATTAGGCTTAGGCAAGCCCAGATGGACCTGAACAAACTCCTCAAAGCATTATAAAAAGCAGCCCGACGGCTGCTTTTTCGCTTATATCAACTCTTCCACTTCATAGATGGTATCGTCCAAAGCCACTTGGTAGCCTTCCAAATCATAGGCCACCGAAGTTTCCACTTCCGCCAACTGCTGATCCAGCTGGATTTTCACTTCTACCACTCCGTCCAAATCCAAAAGGTGATTGGTCACGTGCTTGACACAGTTCTGACAAGATAAGTTTTTCAATTTCAAGATTTGTTTCATATTCAAACTCCTTTAGCATGATGCCCACAGGTACATTGACCTGCCAAGCATTGACAGGCGATTCGCTCAGGTGCAGTCTTTTGTAGTTGGGCTATTTTACTAGCTAGTTGTTCAAGGCTTTTTTGGGAAAATGTCCCTGTGTCTAGCAAGTTTTCAACTAACTGCCCCTGTTTTGTGGAACAGATGGTAGCTAGTAAGAGTTCCACCTGCGCCTGCAAATGTTCTTCCTCACTGATCAGCGGATAATAGTGATACTTGCTAGTTTCCTTAGCCATTCTCAGATAGTTTTTCTTCCGTAGCCGCCCCAAGAGTGTCTTAATGGTCGTCGCCTGCCAGTCAAAGCCTTCCTGCAAGGACTGAATAATTTCCTGAGAAGTCGCACCAGGATGGGCCCACAGAACCCGCATGACCTGCCACTCCGCAGCAGAAATCATCTGCTCCATAAACTCACCTCCCAACAATCATTTTCTAATTTTAGTTTACACTTGTAGTCAGAAAATGTCAAGAAAAAGGACTGAACATTCCGTTCAGCCTTATTTTCTTAGTGAGCCAGCATTTCCTGACCGATTTCCAAACCAGTCAAACCAACTGGATAATAGGTCGGCCAGTTTTCCAATTCTTCCAATAGTTTTTCTTGGCTCTCTCCACCAAAATAGATATGGAAGTGACCTGTCTTAACAGGGGCAATATTGTGGTCACTGAATTGCACATACTTGTAATCACCAGCATTTGGATCCGTTGCTTCAAATAAGAAACGAACACCACGGTTACCTTTTTTATAAGTCAAAATTTCATAACCCACGTACTTATAGGTATACTTGTAAGACTTGTCTCCCACTACAAACTCCATGGTATTATCTGTAATGTTAATTTGATCAACGTCTGTCTTGTAACCTGTGTCGTAGTATGCCTTATACTCTTCAGCTGTCATATCACCTTTAATTTTCGCCTTGTAATCCCAAACTTGATCAAGCGTACCATCGAGCAAATATGGGTAAACAGACTGCCACTCCCCGGCATAATCTGACAAAGTGCGATCTTTAACAGCAGCATCTTCAAAGTAGCCATTGTAAACCGTCTGAGCCGTCTCAGCACCCTCTTCTGGCAAGATTTCCACTCCTGCTTGACTGGTTGTTTTTTCCAAAGCCGCCAAGTTTGCTTCCATGATGGAAATATAATCCTCACCACTATCCATAGCTTCTGTCGTCACACTCTCAAGCGTATCCAAAACATCCAGTTCCACGCCAGTTTCTTTTGCCAAGGTTTCCGCTACTGCTGAAGACGCATTCTCTTCAAAATAGATATACTTGATACCGTAGGTCTTGATATACTCGGTCAATTCCGCCAAACGAGTTGCCGTAGGCTCTTGGTCTGCAGAGACACCTGTGATCGACACTTGGTGCAAACCATAGTCCAAAGCCAAATAGGCAAAGGCAGTATGCTGGGTGACAAAATATTTTTGCTTAGCAGCTGACAAGGTTTCTGTGTATTGAGAATGCAGAGCTTCTAACTTTTCAATGTAAGCAGCTGCATTTTCTTCAAAAACAGCTTTTTTATCAGGGTACTGGGCAATCAACCCATCCCGAATGGTTTCCACCAAGGTAATGGAACGTTCAGGTGACAACCATACGTGTGGGTCATAGGCGTGTTCGTGGTCTTCCCCTTCTTCGTGGTCATGTTCTTCTTCCTCACTACCAGGCAAGAGCAACATTCCCTCCGTCGCCTTGATAACACCGACCGCTTCAGTATCAATACTGTCTAAAACATCTGGCACCCAAGTCTCCATATTTTCATTTTCATAGACAAAGGTATCCGCTTCTTGAATAACGGCAATGTCCTTGGCAGATGGCTCAAAGTCATGAACTTCTGTACCTGCTTCAATCAAAAGGTCAACGGTTCCTTCCTCACCCACAACCTGTTTGGTAAACTCATAGACAGGATAAAAGGTGGTCACGATGTTCAACTCATCATTTTGAGAAGCTGTGCTATTACCACAGGCCGACAAGGCGAAGAACGATAAACCCAAACCTAAAAGAGCTAATTTTTTCATAATTCCTCCTATTTTTTAAACTTGGCTACTAGATTCACCAATAGGAAAATACTAATAAAAATCAAGGTAATGCTGGCACTTGCAGGTGTTTCAGCATAATAAGATGTCAGCAAACCAGTGACCATTCCAAAGAAGCCAATCAACATTCCGATCACAATCACCGACTTGAAATTTTTTCCTAAACGAAGCGCAATGGCTGCAGGTAAGACCATGATGGTCGATACCAAGAGGGCACCAGCCGCAGGAATCATCAGGGCAATGGCGACACCTGTCACCACATTAAAGGCAATAGACATGGCACGTACCGGTAAACCGTCCACAAAAGCCGTATCCTCATCAAAAGTCAAGATATACATAGGACGCAGGAAGAGAAGGGTCAACAAGATAACCGCAACTGCAATGCCAAATAAAGCCCAGACCTGTTCCTGGCTAATAGTGACAATCGATCCAAACAGATATTGATCCAAACTCAAACTCGACTTTCCGCCAGACTTATTCATGACAATAAGGGAAATAGCCAGACCTGTAGACATCAAGATTGCCGTACCGATTTCCATAAAGTTCTTGTAAATCGTCCGCAAGTATTCAAGAAAGACTGCTGCAACAATCACAACAAGTAAGGTGGACACAGTCGGAGAAATCCCCAAAACCAAACCAAACGCCACACCTGCTAAGGAAACGTGACTAAGCGTATCTGACATCAAACTCTGTCTTCTAAGAATGAGAAAAACACCCAGGATTGGCGAAAACAAACTCATGGCAATAATTGCCAAAAAAGCCCGCTGCATGAAATCATACTGGAAAATAGACAGATCAAACATGGCCTACCTCCTCGTCGGGTTCGTGGACGTTGAAACAACGCCATGGTGACGCTTGGTCCCGCACCAGATGGATGTTACGGTCCGCATACTTGCTAAGCTCATCTGGATCATGGGTAATCATCAAAACAGCCTTTCCATGCTTTTTAGCAGAATGGTGCATTAACTTATAAAAGGCATCCTTGGTACCACTATCCATACCAGTAGTCGGCTCATCCAGAATGAAAATATCCGGATCAGATGCAAACATCCGAGCAATGACAGCCCGTTGCTTTTGTCCACCGCTCAGTGAACCCAGTTTTTTATCTCGATGATCCCACATACCAACTGATTCCAAACTCTTCTTCACATGTTCCTCATCGTGAGCCGTCAACCGTCTAAACCAACCCTGCCTTGGGTAACGCCCCGAACGAACAAATTCCAAAACAGTACTTGGAAAACCAGCATTAAAGCTAGCAATCTGCTGTGGTAAATAGGCCAAACGTAACTTTTTGCCCGTAACACTCTTCTCTGCCAATGTCACTTTTCCTATCCTAGGCTTTAAAATACCCAGGGTCGCCTTGATCAAGGTAGACTTGGCAGCCCCATTTTCACCCGTCAAGGTCACAAACTCCCCACTATCCAAGTGATAATGGATGTGCTCTAGGACCGGCTCCTTGTCATAATAGAAGGACAAATCCTCCACTGTGATGTATCTCATTATTTTTTAATCTTCTCCACTAAATCCTGCATAAATCGACCAATCAATTCTTGCTCATCAGTCGTGTAACCCTTTAGCAAGTCCTCGTAAGCCTCTAATGTGTGGGCATGATGGTGGGCATGCTCCGCCGCAATGGGACGAGCCAGGTCCGTTAGACTAAAGCGAACAACACGGCCATCCTTACTATCCCGCACTGCCTCCAAGAGACCTTGCGCAACCAAAGACTTGGTGGCCTTGGTCACTGCAGCCTGACTGATATTGAGCTGCTTAGCAATCTCAGTATTGGTATAAGCATTCTTTTCAATCAACATGAGGATATGCTCCTGGGTATTGGTCAACTTGACCGAGCTCTGGCAATTACCAACTAGAATCTCCAGTTGATTTTCCGAACTCAGGACAATCTCATGCAAACATTTTTCAATTTCTAACGCAATCGGATTCATTTTATTTCCTTAACCTTTTAATTAACTTGTTAAGTATATCATATAAAAAAAGAAAAAACAAGAAAATGAGTCATATTTTCAGAAAAAGGCAAACCTCTGACTAAGAGTAGCTTGGACATAGGGCAACCAAGGTCCGTATCAACCTATGCCGTAAGGTATTTTTCTATTCAAATAGCAAAACAGGCACAACTGGCAACCTCGCACAGACATACCGAGATATTTACAAGATTCACTTTTTCATCTTTAAGAGAAATACCAGAGGGGCAAAGAGAAAGAGAGACGGGAAGGCGATTTTTTCTGCCAAGGCATTTTTAGGTATCTTTTCATACAAATCATCCATGATAAACGAAAAGGCCAGCCAACAGAGAAATAAGTAGATGGCACCTAGAAAATTAGGCCAAGTAGGCAAACCATCCCAAAGCAAACTTAGGCCAACCCCAAACAACATCCCACCGACGACAAAGGCCAAAAAATCAAATTTCAAAGATTTCATAACAGCTCCTTTTGTTTATAGTATAACACAAAACAACCCCTCGGCGAAGGGCTGCTTTGATAATCCGTTTAACTTATAGACTGGACACATATTCGTAGATAATGTGATAAGTCTGTTCTACGTTAGGAGCGAGAATAATAGAATCAAAATGTTCATGGTGAACTGCATCAGGAAGATTTTGCGGTTCAATTGCAATTCCTTCGTGAATGATACCCGCTTTTCCATCGTCACGCGCAAATGAAACTCCTTCTGTCAGCGAGTTCATGGTGTAGATAACTACCCCTTGACGCTCAGAATATACATTTAGCTGATCTCCACTCTCTCTATCACGCAAAACAACTATTGGCTGGTTCTCTGCTTGGTTGACAACAAATGCATCATCAAAGCCTACACTCTGCTCAATTGCTCGACTAAGATTAGTTAACTTTCTAAAATCGAATGGCGTATTATCGACCGGCAGAAATTGACCGGAGGGAATCAATTCGTCATCAGTCTCCAAAACATAATCTGCAGCAACCATCAATTCGTGTGTCTGTAGGTTTTGATAACGACTCAAATTAAAGTAGGGGTGGGTAGTAGGATTGAAAACTGTTGACTTAGTAGCATTTGCCCCTGAAAACTCAAATATAACCTGATTCTCATTTGTCAAACAAACAGCTACCGTTACATCCATATCAGCTGGAAATCCGTCATGTGCCTCTGTTATACTGTGTGAGAAAACCACCGTCACCCTATCCTCATCCTCGATTACTTGGTAATCCCAGTGTAGTTGATGGAAACCTTCTGGACCTCCGTGTAAGCAATTTTGATGATTATTTATTGGTAGCTGGTAACTATTTCCATCAAGAGTAAGCTCCCCCTTTGCAATACGACCGGCAACTCGTCCGATTGTTTGACCTGCAAAAAGATCATTTCGGTAATAGTCACTTGGCACATCAAAACCCAACAAAAGATTTTTATAAGAACCATCTGGTTGCGGAACTAAAAATTCTTGCCAAGTGGCCCCTAAAGTCAGAAAACTAACCACAAGACCATTCTTATTCTGTAGCCGAACCTGTGTGACTTCCTTATCATATATCATCTCTAGTATTTTTGTTGTAACTGTCATCCTTGTCTCCTTAACAACTTAGAAAGCTACTTTATCAACACATACTCAAGCCCTACTAATTTAGCCCAATCAATAACCTGATCAGAGGTCGCATTCAACGAAACAACTGTATGGTGGCCTCCCCCAGCCTCAATCCAAGCTTTTACACCATCTTGGAAATTAGGTTTTACCTCCCAAAGTACACGTGCAACTGGTAAATGTGGAGCTAGCTCTGTTGGCTCAAACGCACTTACTTCATTGATAAGTAATTTGAAGTGTGTTCCAAAATCTGCTACTGATACGACGACACCTTCTCCTGCTTTTCCATCAAATACAAGACGAGCTGGATCTGCTTTTCCCCCAATTCCTAATGGAGAGACAAGTATTTTTGGTTTGTCTTTGGCCAGTGTAGGATCGACTTCAAGCATGTGAGATTGTAGGACAGATTCCTTACCGATAGCAAGTTCGTAAGTATAGTCTTCCATAAAACCAGTATTCTGATTATGTGCCATCACTTTCATAAAACGATCAAGGGCAGCAGTCTTCCAATCACCTTCCCCTGCAAAACCATAACCTTGCGCCATTAATCGTTGAACAGCTAAACCTGGCAACTGTTTCATGCCGTGCAAATCTTCAAAATTATCAGAGAAGGCCGTGTAGCCACCAGCATCAAGGAACCGTTTCAGTGCAATCTCATATTTAGCTTGTTCCTTCACGTGCTCTTCCCAGATTGCAACATCATAGTCACCATAGTCAAAGTCGTAAAGCTCCTTGTAATCTGCAAAGAGAGTATCTACCTCTTCATCAGTTACTTGATCAATTACTTCAACTAAATCACCTATTCCATAGTAATCAACAGTCCAACCTAACTGAATTTGTGCCTCAATCTTGTCACCATCAGTAACAGCAACATTACGCATGTTGTCCCCAAAACGAGCCACTTTTATATTAAACCCTTCATTGTAGGCAACTGCCACGTCCATCCATTGACCAATTTGGCTTTGAATAGATTCATTTTGCCAATAACCAACAACTATTTTGTTATTTTTCTTAAGACGAGCATTGATAAAACCATACTCTCTATCCCCATGAGCTGATTGATTGAGGTTCATAAAATCCATATCAATCGTCGACCACGGAATAGACTCATTATATTGGGTTGCTAAATGTAAGAGTGGTTTTTGTAACAATTTAGTGCCACGAATCCACATCTTAGCTGGCGAGAAAGTATGCATCCAAGTTACAACACCAGCGACCTCGTCTCGGTAATTAATTTCTTTCATCAACTTGGTAATAACATCAGCAGAAACAGCTAATTCTTCTTGAAATACTAATGGGTAAGGGAGTCGGCCACTTGCATTCAGACGATCTACCATCTCTCTCGCATGTTTTTTGACTTCCTCAAGCGTTTCTTCACCATATAAATGTTGTGATCCAACCACAAACCAAAATTCTTTTTTTGTTTCTAACATAATATAGCTCCTTTTAAATAGAAATTAATTCTGACCATAGTAAGCATTCTTACCATGTTTTCTTAAATAGTGTTTGTCTAAAATATATTGAGGCAACTCTGGTGCAAATGGATTTAGAAAACGAGTAATAGCATTCATTCGACAAACTTCTTCCAAAACCACGGCGTGCATAACAGCATCTTCTGCATTTTTTCCCCAAGTAAAAGGTCCATGTCCTTGGAGTAGAATACCTGGAACAGAGACTGGATCTAATCCGCGTTTTGTAAATGTCTCAACGATTACATTCCCTGTCTCATGTTCATAACCAGCATCAAGCTCTTCTTTCGTCAAAAATCGGGCACACGGAACTGTCCCGTAAAACGTATCTGCATGAGTTGTCCCCATTGCTGGCACATCTAGCCCAGATTGTGCCCAAGAAGCTGCCCAAGGCGAATGCGTGTGAACAACACCGCCTATTTCAGAATATGTCTTATATAATACTGCATGAGTTGGCATATCTGATGACGGACGAAGGTTGCCGTCAATTACATTACCATCAAAATCACAAACAACCATGTCATCAGCAGTCATCACATCATAATCAACACCTGACGGTTTAATAACAAAGAGACCGGATGCTCGATCAACTTGACTAACATTCCCCCAAGTATATTGAATTAAGTTACGTTTTGGCAATTCCAAATTTGCTTGGTATACAACTTTCTTTAGTTCTTCTAACATAGTATCTCCTTAAACTCTCTCGACTGCCACCTTTTCAATAGCTAGTCCTTTTTTATAATTTGCTAGAAATACCTTAAATCCCTCACTATCTTCTGAATTCGGCTCAATCGTCTCAACAGGAGCATCTACAAATACAATTTCTTCCAGATAGCTACTTAATGGTTGTTCAGTAGCATAATTCAAATAATCAGCCAAGAGTGCAATGCCCCAAGCACCTCCTTCTCCAGCCGTATCCATGACCGATACCGGTGTTTGAATAGCTGCAGCTAATAAACTTTGGGCAACTTGTGGAGTTTTAAAAATACCACCATGCCCTAAGATACTATCAATCTGAATGTGCTCTTCATCTACCAAAATTTCCATTCCAATTGCCAGGGTTGAAAATGCCGATAAAATATGACTCCGCATTAAGTTCGGTACTGAAAATCTACTTTCAGGAGTACGCACCAAGAGCGGCCTACCTTCGTTTATATTGGTGATACTTTCCCCAGAATAATAGCCATAGGATAACAAGCCACCACAATCTTTTTCACCCGATAAAGCCGCATTGAAAAGCAATGGGTAAATATCTGAACTGCTAATTGATTGACCAGACAAAACTGAAAACTCCTGAAATAGTTTGACCCAAGCATTTATGTCTGAACTGCAATTGTTCGCGTGTACCATTGCAACTGTATCACCAACCGGAGTTGTAACAATATCTATCTCTGAATGTCGGTGTTGCAAAGCGCGCTCTAAAACAATCATTGCAAAAATAGACGTTCCAGCTGAGACATTGCCTGTCCGTTGCGATACACTGTTTGTGGCTACCATTCCAGTTCCTGCATCCCCTTCTGGCGGACAGAGACGAGCTCCTG
This sequence comes from Streptococcus sp. A34, assembly GCF_043674115.1. Taxonomy (NCBI): domain Bacteria; kingdom Bacillati; phylum Bacillota; class Bacilli; order Lactobacillales; family Streptococcaceae; genus Streptococcus; species Streptococcus sp. A34. The sequence goes on from NZ_JBIMJM010000006.1 coordinate 35,433, forward strand.
ATTTTAACTGACCTGTTGGATCTAAACGATTAGCTCCTTCTGGCGTTAATACTCCAGCTAAACTTCCTGCCGGCAAAACCGCTGGTAAAATAGATCTTAAATTCCAAGAAAAATCATACTCCTTAATCAAGCTATCAAATGACGCAAGGAAATTTTCCTTATAATATCCAGTATCAGAGTCAATAGGGAACATGCCCGACGCATCTCCAACTCCCAAAACTTTTTGACCGGTCAACTGCCAATGAATGTACCCGGCTAAAGTGGTCAAAAATGAAATATTTGGTACATGTTCTTCCTTATTCAAAACCGCCTGATAAAGATGTGCTATGCTCCAACGTTCAGGAATGTTAAAATCGAACAGTTGGCTCAATTCTTCAGCAGCCTGTCCTGTAATTGTATTGCGCCATGTGCGAAAAGGGACTAATAGCTGATCTTTTTCATCAAAAGCCATATAGCCATGCATCATCGCACTAATACCGATTTGACCAATTTGGGTTAGATGAATACCATACTTAGATTGCACTTCCTCAACTAGCTGACGATAGGCAGACTGCAGACCAGTCCACACAGCATCCAATGAGTAGGTCCAAACACCATCTACCAATTGATTCTCCCAATCATAACTGCCCGAGACTATTGTTTGTTGATGACTATCAATTAAAATGGCCTTAATTCGTGTCGATCCAAATTCAATTCCTAAGGATGTACGTCCTTGAACTATGTCATCCATAATATGATGCATCTCATTTCCTCCTTTTTCTTACAGATACTCAATTACCACACTATCTAAACTTTATTGACTCTATAATTTATTATTAGAATTAAAAATTAAAAGTCATCATTAACCCGTCCAAAACTGGATTGATGATAACTTTCAAAATTCACAATCTGTAGGAGAATTTCCCTCCAATAATCAAGAAATGAATGGAAGCTATCACTACTTTTTCTTCTTAAGCGACTTTTTCATATCATATGCCGTATACGCGGTATAGACAATGACAAAAAGAAGTGATAGATAAAAAATAATATTCAATACTGTGAAGACAGCCTGCCCAGCCTGGAGAGTCTCATAGATACTTTGGACCAACCAAACGAAGCACACAAGTGCAGTCAAACCATACAGACGACACTTTGAAATATCATTTAATTCTTTGCCCATTTTCATTCCTCTTTTCAAAAAATATTAGTGTTTACGACGTTTTGAATAAATATCAATGGCTACTGCAAGCAACAGTACTAATCCTTTAATTGTTTGAATCAATGCCGAATCAACACCCATGATAGATAACCCTTGGTTAATAACCCCAATCACAGCTGCACCGACAACTACACCTGGAACTGTACCGATACCACCCGTTACTGCAGTACCACCAACAAAACAGGAGGCAATTGCATCCATTTCAAAGGAGTTACCTGTTGCTGCGGACGCCGAACTCAAACGCGAAAGCATTGCAATAGCTGCAATCGCTGACAAGAATCCCATATGAACATACAACAGGAAATCTACTCGCTTAGTATTGATACCGGATAACATCGCAGCACGACGATTGCCTCCGACTGCATATACATGACGACCAAATACAGTTTTTGTCAAAATAAAGTTATATAGGGCAACCAAAACTCCGACAATGACTAACATGATAGGAATCCCACCTTGAACTGCATTACCAGAAGTTGCAAACAAATATGTTAATGCTCCTATGATAACTGCCGCTATCCCAATTTTAGTATAGGTAGCAGATAATGGTTCGACATCTAAACCTACTAAAAAGGCTTTCTTACGACTACGAAATTGACTATATGCAAAAAACAAAATCAATAGTAAACCAACTACTACTGTCAAACCATCAAATGGTCCCCAGAATCCTAAAACATTCGGAAGATAGTTTGCCGCAATGGCATTGAAAGATGAATCGTTTACTGGAATAGATGCATTAATCATGGTTGTTGCTAGACCACGAAATACTAACATTCCTGCTAACGTCGTGATGAAGCCTGGGATGCCAACATAAGCGACCCAAAATCCTTGCCAAATACCAATCAATAAGCCAATTAAAATACCAATAATAATTGATAAGAACCAATTAACATGCATATCTTGCATCAGCAATGCAACACATCCACCAATAAAACCAACTAGAGACCCTACTGATAAGTCGATATGAGTCGCGATAATGACCATTACCATACCAATAGCCAAGATAACAACATAAGCATTTTGTTGGATTAATTGCACAACTGTATTAGGCTGTAATAGTAATCCTCCTGTCAAAAATTGAAAGACTGCTATGATGACAATCAAGGCGCCGACAATCCCGTATTGACGACTATTTGCTAATAGTGACTCAAATAAGCCTTTTTCTTTTTGATTAGCTGATTTCACAGCTGTATTTGTTTGTGTACTCATTTTACGCATCCACCTTCGATTTTTCTTTTGTCATCCCTTTCATGAGATACTCTTGCGAGAATTTCTCTTTAGGCACATCTTCTGTGACAACACCTTGGCTTACTGTATAAATGCGATCACATATACCAATCAATTCAGGGAGCTCCGAAGAAATAACAATAATCGCTTTCCCTTCATTAGCCAATTTGTCGATAATTTCATAAATTTCATATTTTGCACCAACGTCAATTCCTCGTGTTGGTTCATCTAAAATCAAAATATCTGGATTTGAAATGACCCATTTGGCCAATACCACTTTTTGCTGATTCCCACCAGATAAATTTGAGACCTGCTCCTCAATAGAGGGAGTTTTTATATGAAATTCTTTCCGATAACGTTCAGCAACAACACGCTCAACATTTGAGTCCATAACGCCGTTTTTAGAATGTTCCCGTAGAGCAGCTAGCGAGGCATTCTCTCGAATACTTTGCAAAAGATTCAATCCGTAACCTTTCCTATCCTCTGTTGCATAGGCTAGTCCGGCAGCTATTGCTTTTTGAACAGTAGAAGTATCCGTCTCTTTTCCACGAATAAAAACTTTTCCAGAAATATTTGAACCATAGGATTGTCCAAAAATACTCATCGCTAACTCAGTTCGACCTGCCCCCATCAAACCTGCAATACCAACTATTTCTCCAGAACGTACTTCAATATTGGCATGATCAACTACGACACGTTGTTGATCTAATGGATGGTGAACTGTCCAATCCTCAATTCTCAAAATTTCATCACCTGGATGTGACTCATGTTCAGGATACAAATTGGTTAATTCACGTCCAACCATTGCTGCAATCAATCGATCTTGATTTAACGGTTCTTCTTCGGAGTTCGGCATATATCCAACTGTAGATCCATCACGAATAATAGTAACATTATCAGTGATCTCTTTAATCTCATTCAACTTGTGTGAGATAATAACAGATGTTACCCCTTGATTGTCACGTAAATCTCTAAGAATATCCAACAGATGAGCCGAATCTTCATCGTTCAACGCTGCTGTCGGTTCATCCAAAACTAATAACTTAACATTTTTGGATAGTGCTTTTGCAATTTCAACAAGTTGCTGTTTACCGACACCAATATCCATAATTTTGGTTTCTGGACTTTCCATCAATCCCACACGCCCCATAACTTTAATTGCATCCGAGCGTGTGCGCATCCAGTCTATCACCCCATTGTGTTGTTTTTCATTACCCATAAAAATATTTTCCGCAATAGACAGAAATGGGCTTAAAGCAAGCTCTTGTTGAATAACAACAATCCCTAACTCCTCCGAGTCAGAAATCTTTTTAAACTTACACTCTTTTCCATCATACAAAATCTTACCAGAATATGTCCCATGTGGGTAAACTCCCGAAAGTACATTCATTAGGGTGGATTTTCCAGCACCATTTTCCCCACAAATTCCATGAATTTCCCCACGTTTGATATTCAAATTTACATTAGACAGTGCTTTCACGGGACCAAATGTTTTGGTAATATCCTGCATCTGTAAAATCATTTCAGATTCATGCATACTATCTCCTTACTCATTCTATTCTATACTTTAGCTTTTCTGACAAATATTCTCTGCAAGGATATTTAAAATACCGGGCTAGTTCGCAATCCCAATCACAAACTAGCCCAACCTCTATGGTTTTATTCAATAATTGGAGCCTTAATATCTTTTTGATATTGGTCCTCAGTTATAAATCCTGTTTCCACTACATAATCGAGACCTTTTTGATCACCGGTAGGTTCTTTAACTAGCTCATCGGATTGCATCAACCATGTTGGCACATCCTTTTTGCCATTATTCATCGGTTTTTTATCAGAAGACGGTGTCTTCCCTTCTGAAATCTCTTTGATAAGAGTTGTAGTTTGTTTAGCGAGAAGTGAAACATCTTTAAAAACTGTTTGTTCTTGTGCACCATAGTAAATGTTTGTTATCGCAATATCCATACCATCTTGTCCTGTAATAATTGGCCAAGCAGATTTATTTGTTGGATTTTTTGCATCAAATGGAATAGACGGTGTCATATCTGGGCGGGCATTTTTGATTGATTTCATAACACCAAGCGAAATAGCATCATATGGTGAAAGAACAGCAGCCAGAGGTTGATCTCCTAATTTTGTCATAATTGCATCCATTTGTTTTTGAGCTTGAGATTGATCCCATGCATGGACAGATATTTTCTTCCAGTCTTCCACTGTAAAATCTTTTGTTACAATTCCAGATGGATCTACAAGTTGACCAGATTCAAAATACGGTTGGAGCAAGTCCCACGCTCCTTTGAAGAAGTACGGAGCATTGTTATCGTCATCAGATCCTGCAAATAACGCAATATTATAAGGTATATCTTTTCCTCCACCATTTTCTAAGTCCAACCTTCTGATAATCGTTTCAGCCTCCAAAATGCCCGTACGCTCCAGATCAAAAGTAACATAATAGTCAACCGCCTCAGTGTTCATGATAAGTCGGTCATAGGCAATAACCGTCGCACCACCGTCTTTTGCCTGCTGAACAGCTGGACCTACGGCTGTTCCATCTACAGAAGCCACAACCACAGCTTTCGCTCCAGCAGAAACTAAGTTATTAATATCTGTAGATTGTTGAGAAGGGGAGTTATTTGCATAAGCAAGTTTTGTTTTAAAACCAGCTGCTTCCAACTCTTTAACTAAGTTTCCACCATCGACATTCCAACGTTGATCAGCTTTCGTTGGCATCGAAATACCAATTAAATCTCCTTCTTGAAGAGCTCCTTCTGTGGCGCCTCCACCTCGTGTGGTTGAACTACATGCTGCTAAACCTGATAACAATGTAACTCCTGCGATCATAAATCCAGCTTTTTTTATTAACTTACTAATTTTCATTTTTGTAACACCTCTGTTTTTTCTGTATATAAGATATAGTTAGTCAAAATGTTAATTATGAGAACATTTTAATTTCTCCCTCACTTCTCCCTTCGTTAAGAATTTGATTATTAGAATATATTCTTCTTTGGTATGCGCTTACATTTAATATTATAACCTCTTCAAAAAAATTTGTCAATACTTTTTTATTATTATTTTTATTTGTCTGCACAAAATTATGCAAATCTATTGAAAATTTGTATCAAATAATGTTATAATACAATAAATTAGTATAAAACAAGAGGTTCTTTATATGAAGCCTAAATATCAGATGATTGCTTCTGAAATCAGAGAAATGATTATTCACAAACAATTCGTTGAAGACCAACCATTACCTACAGAAATTGAATTGCAGAATACCTATAAAGTCAGTCGTCAAACAATTAGGAATGCACTGTCACTTCTAGTTTCCGAAGGATACCTATACAAAAAAAGAGGGTCTGGTACTTATATCAATACACAACGTTCTATACTCAATACACATAATACTCCAACTAAAACAATAGGAGTTATCACAACTTATATTTCAGACTATATCTTTCCGTCAATAATTCGTGGTATCGAAGAAGAATTGACGAAGCAAGGATATTCCCTAATATTATCTAGTACAAATAATAATGTTGAACAAGAACTTAAATGTCTTGAAAAAATGGTTACTCATAATGTAGATGGGCTTATTATTGAACCGACTAAAAGCAACTTGTACAACCCCAACATAGCAACTTATGTTACACTTAAAGAACTTGAAATTCCAATTCTGATGATCAATTCAACATACGAAGAATTAGAGGTTCCTTGCCTTCGAATTGATGATATAAAAATATGTTATGAGTCAACTAGTGAATTGATAAAAAATGGTCATAAAAACATCTTATTTATTACCAAAATTGATGACTTACAGGGTAAATATCGTATGAAAGGATTTATCAAGGCTTGTGAAGAAAACAAGTTAAATATAACCAATCATTCGATTATTACTTATACGACCGAAACTTCTGAGTCTATCTGTGAAATAGCTCTTAAGTCTATCCATGAAAATCCGGAAATAACTGGAATAGTTTGTTACAATGACGCTATTGCCAAAAAAATTATCGATATATTAATTAAAAATGGGTATTCCATTCCTAATGACCTTTCTATCGTAGGGCATGACAACTCGCATATCAACAATTTTGAGGAACTAACATTAACTACAATTGAACATCCTAAAGAATTACTTGGTATTGATGCAGCCAAAAGTATCATTTCAGCAATTGAGACCGGGAAACGACCAAAAGGAAAATTGTATCCTCCTCAGATTGTTAAAGGAAATACAGTGAAGCGCATACTACCTTAGCACTACAGTCTTGTACTCAAATTATGAGTAAACATAATTTAAAAGCACAATAGATAACAAACTGTTACTTATTGTGCTTTTTCATGTTTTCTGTCGATTCAAAAAAACAGCCCCGAAAACAAGGGCTGTTCCTAGTTAATCTGTTTTACAACTCATTAACCAATTTCACGACGTTTTCAACGGTGAAGCCGTAGTTGTCGATAACGGTTTGAGCTGGAGCGGATGCACCAAACGTATCGATACCAAGCACCTTACCGTCAAGGCCGACATACTTGTACCAGCCCTGAGTAGCACCCATTTCGATAGCCAAACGACGACGAATAGCGTTTGGAAGGATTTCTTCCTTGTAAGCTGCGTCTTGAGCATCGAAGAGCTCTGTCGAAGGTACTGACACGACACGGACTTTTGTACCAGCTGCCGCCAATTCCTTGGCTGCCTTGACTGCCAAGTTAACTTCAGAACCTGATGCAATCAAAATAGTGTCAAAGCCTTCTGTATCGTAGACAACATAGGCACCTTTGGCAACCTTATCAAAGTCTGTTCCTTCTTCAACTGTCAAGTTTTGACGAGTGAGGACAAGGGCAGACGGAGTAGACTTGCTTGTCAATGACAAGTACCAAGCAGCTTGTGTTTCACGCGCATCTGCTGGACGGAAAACGTTGAGGTTTGGCATTGCACGAAGACCAGCCAAGTGCTCGATTGGTTCGTGGGTTGGTCCATCTTCACCAACTGCGATTGAGTCGTGGGTAAAGACATAGGTCACTGGCAATCCTTGCAGAGCTGACAAGCGTACCGCCGCCTTGACATAGTCTGAGAATACAAAGAATGTACCACCAAAGACACGAAGTCCACCATGAGCTGCCATACCGTTCAAGATCGTACCCATCGCAAATTCACGCACACCAAATTGGATGTTGCGATTGAGCGGATTTGCAGCATCTTGCAATCCTTCGCCCTTGATAACGGTCATGTTTGAGTGAGCCAAGTCGGCTGAACCACCAAAGAAGTTTGGCAAAACAGCTGCTGCTGCGTTGATAGCGTCTTGTGACGAGTTACGAGTGGCTTGTGAAAATCCATTTTCATAAACTGGGAAGTCTTCTGGCTTGAGCTCTGCCAATTCACGGCCTTCCAAGATAGCTGTCACTTCATCTGCCAATTCTGGATAAGCAGCCTTGTAGTCTTCAACCAATTTAACCCAAGCGTCGTAAGCTGCTGCACCACGATCAGCCACATTTTCTTTGAAGTCAGCGTAGACTTCTTCTGGAATCTCAAATGGAGCATAGTTCCAATCCAAGGCCTTGCGAGTTGCTTCTGCTTCATCTGGTCCAAGTGGAGCACCATGAGCCGCATTGCTACCAGCCTTGTTTGGTGAACCATAACCAATAACTGTCTTGATTTCAATCAGAGATGGCTTGCCTGCTGTTTTTGCTTTTTCAATGGCCGCAAAAATCGCATCCACATCTGTACCATCGGTCACAAGGTCTGTATGCCAACCGTAGGCATCGTAGCGAGCACGGACATTTTCCGTAAAGGCATCCTTGGTCTCACCGTCCAAGTTAATATCGTTTGAATCGTAAAGAACGATGAGTTTTTCAAGCTTCTGAAGACCTGCGTATGACGCTGCCTCAGCTGAAACACCTTCCATGAGGTCGCCGTCTCCACAGATAACATAGGTATAGTGGTCAAAAATTGGGAAACCGTCGCGATTGTACTTAGCCGCCAAGTAACGCTCTGCCTGCGCAAAACCTGTTGCAGTTGAAATACCTTGTCCAAGCGGACCAGTTGTCGCATCGACACCTGCTGTGTGACCGAATTCTGGGTGCCCTGGTGTTTTAGAACCCCACTGACGGAAGTTCTTAATCTCATCCATTGTCACATCAGCAAAGCCTGACAAGTGGAGCAAGCCGTAAAGCAACATAGAACCGTGTCCTGCTGATAAGATGAAACGGTCGCGGTTAATCCAGTTTGGTTGCGCTGGATTGACACGGAGTTCTTTTGTAAAGAGGCTGTAAGCCATCGGAGCTGCACCCATGACAATACCTGGGTGACCTGATTTAGATTTTTCAATGGCATCAATACCAAGGAAACGAATCGCATTGACTGAAAGATTTGACATGTTTTTCTCCTTTTATAAAGTCATGTTTTCATTATACCATAAAGCGTTTTCTATGTCTGTCACAATATTCTTGTTTCTATATAACGAAATTTTTTGAGAGGAGGGGAATCAATAAATGTATGAAAGAAATTACAATTTTTGAGATCTAAAATCCAAGTAAATTCTTCATTAAAAAACGCATAAAATCAGTATGTCACTTGAACCGTTGATTCTATGCGTTTTATAATGTGGTCTATCTCAATAATTTTGCTACATTTTTAGTTTTTACCAAAAACTGTAAAAACTATTGTTACGACCGAAGAATACTATTCTTCTAATTTTTTGTTTCTTCCTTGTGCAGCAACTGTCAAACCAAGTCCAGCAAGTCCGAGGCCTAGAAGTGCCAAATCACTTTGTCGGTCACCTGTAGCTGGTAGGCTTTCTTTGTTTGATGCACTTGTGGTTTGTTCAGACACTTGAGCTATTGGAGTAGAAAGACTTGGTTTTTCTACTGTTTCCTTAGCCTCCATACTACCCTTAACAACAATCCGTGCCTCACCATCTACTACTGTTTCAGATAACAGATTTGTTGCTACTACCTTGCCGTCAACCAAGACATCTTGATAAACCAAGACTCTCTTACCTGCCTTACCTTCTTGAAGCACATAAGATTGACCTTTTGCGAGAGTTTCATCATAGCGAACTTCCTCTGCAACCGGAAGGACTGTTTCTTCTGTACGTTCTTTCGTAGTAAATTCTAGGGTTGGTTTTTCTTCAGCAGTAGGTGCTGTATCTGGAACTTCTGTAATGATATAAGGCAAACGAATCACTGTTGCTGTCAAAGGTGCAAGAACAACTGCGCTATCAGTCAATTCGACACCCACTAAATCAGACAATGCTTCTACACCTGCACGTTCACCATCAACCAATACTTGACCCTGCAGTAAGTCTTTGTAAATATCTGAAAGAACAAAACTACGTTCTTTACTGTCAGCATTGACAAAGACAGCATAGCGATCACCGTTGCTTGCAATGGTTTGATAGGCAATAACCACATCATTTGTAGCAATACCATTCTGACCTGGAATTGAAATCAAGCTAACCATTTGATCGACTTGGTCTTTTGTTCCCAAACGGAAGGCATCTGTAGATTTGCGCAAGGCAATCAATCCTTTTGTAAAGGCCTGAGTACGGGTATTCTCTGGATAGAGCGCCTCATCTGTCGCTTTGGTCCAGTCAAACTTGTTGACGGCATCAGATGAATCGTAAGAGTCATGAATGTAGTATGGGTAATCAAATGGTGTACCATCAGCATTTGTCAACAAATGAGCTTTGTTCGGCACTTGATCTTCTGCTACAGGGTACTGATAATCAGGGTGAAGGAACTGTTTGGTCCGTCCATACTCCTGACCAGAATGGATGAACGGTGTCCCTTGAGCAGTCAAAACTAGCAAGTTACCCAAACGTTGCCGTTGGTGAATTTCCGTGTAATTTTCAGCGATTGATGGATCCTTCTTGATGGACTGAGCAATGATATCAAAGAGCGTCAAGTTATCATGCGCAGCAATATATTGGATCACATCACCTGGATCATCTGCCAAGAAGTTGCCTGGTTGTGCCTTGATGTTATTAAAGACAGATTCTACACTCTTAGCACCGCCTGTGATGAAGGCTGGCTGACCTTCGTTTGGATAACCTGATTTAAGTGTGTTGCGAATGTCATCTGAGAATACCGCAACCGTATCTGTTGAACTCATCCAGTCTTGGTCCGCTGGCTGAACAGGTTGATTGGCATCACCTGTAAAGGTTCTCCAACCCTCACCAAGCATAATGATGTTTGGATTGAGTTTTTGAGCCTCGGTAAAGGCCAACTCAATTGCTTCGGCATCATGGTCCCCCATCATATCGAAGCGGAAACCATCTACCTTAAACTCATCCACAAGATACTTGATGGAATCAACTAAGACACGACGGCTCATATAATGAGTTGTTCCCAGACGACCACCACCAAAGCTTGATTTAGCCGTACCATCTGCCTCCATAAAGTGATAATAGTTTGGCTCTAAGTCTTCAAATAAGAAGGTCTTAGAAGTGTGGTTATAGACCACATCCAAAATCACACCCATGCCTTGTTTGTGGATTTCATTGACCAGGTTTTTGAATTCCTCGATGCGTTTCAACGGATCTGTTGGGTCTGTAGAATACATACCTGTAAAGGCAAAGTAGCTCTGTGGATCATAGCCCCAGTTGTAGTTGCTGTTGCTTGATGCGTACTCGCTCATCCGCTCTGCATTTTTCAATTCATTGACATAATAGTAGCTCATAACTGGTAGCAACTGAATATGGGTCACACCCAGGTCTTTGAGGTAGCTGAGACGCTCTGCAAAGGCTGCGAAGGTACCGAACTGAGCAGTCAATTCATCCAAAATTGCAGGATCTGATGTGAAGTCACGGACATGAACCTCATAGATAATAGCATCTTCACGCTGATTGAAGTTAGGAATGGTGGCATAGTTCAAATCACTTGGACCAACTTCTGCTGGGTCCACAATCGCAGCTTTTGCAATCCGATAAGATGGGTCTGTATCGGCCAAATCACTATTCCACTCCGCTAAAGATTTAGCATATGGGTCTAAAACAAGAACAGATTGATCCCCACGAGTGATTTCATAATGGTAGTAGTAACCACGATAGTCCGCGATACCAAGACCTGATTGACTGTTCAATTCGAGGTCCCATTGTCCTTTATCGCCCTTGGTCATGGCCAATTTACCGACCACCTTAGATTGGTCATCCTTATCATAAAGAACAACTGCCACACTGTCTGCACTTGGAGACCAGAGAGTCATATCAACGACACTACCAGCCTGACGCACACGCGCACCAAGCTCTCCATCATAAGCATAGAGCTCATCCTTCAACTGCCAGCTCATAGTTGTTGTGAAGCTATCATTGCCATATTTGAGAGTATAGCCCGCATTTTCTTGGTTGAAATCCCCGAGGACTCGCACCTTGTTGCTAGTGGCATCCAAGACAAGATCCGTCACTGCAACTGTCTGACCATTCTTATCTGTTACAGACAATTTCTCCAAGATGCTATCCTTATCCGCACCTTCCAATGTTGTAAAGGCTGCTTCTAAAGCTGTTAAACTAACGTGAGAAACACCTGTCACACGGACATTATTGACAAAATAAGGGTTGGTGTAAATAGTCGTATCATCATCCTTGAGGAAGATTTGTGTCTGATTTTTCAAATCTGTAAAGCTATAATCTTTCTGTTGAATCTTCACATCATCTCCTGACTTGCTTTCATCCAATAGCAAGAAGCCAATGGAACTTGGTAAATCTGTCAATTTGACATCAATATAGGCACCGTACTTGCCTTGGTTTTCAAAATCAATACCATTTGGCCAGTCACCCAAGGTAAGGTCAGTCACATCACCCCAAATCCAGAGACCTTTTTGGTCATAATTGCCATCGGTACGGAAGTAATTGATACGGATGTAGCCTTCTTTAAGCGGTTGATAGAGGCTGAGTTGGTAGTTTTCATCAAACCAAGCTTCATTCATCTTGGTGCTAATTCGTTCAATGGTCTTGTCACCTGTGATGTTATCACCAGAAGTGTTATTAATCAACAGACTAATCTTGCTGGCTGTTTCATCTTTCATCTTGATGTCCAGATAATAGCCATAGTCATCCTGCTTAGCAGTACTGAAATTGGTTGCACCTGTTGGCCAAGCACCAAGATCTGACGATGGTTTTTCGACATCATCCCATGTCCATAAACCTAGGCTAGATAAATTATCAGATGGTAGAGTTTTAAAGTGAACACGGAAGTAACCTGCTTCAATTGGTTCTTCAGTTGCTCCTTGCACACTTGCATTGACGATGTCACCTGCTTGAGTCTGAAGGAGCATGGTGCCACCTTGACCGATTGTTGGCAGTTCGACTTGAACAACCCATTTACCATCTTTCTCGATAGCTTGGTAAGATTTTCCTGTGTAGGCATCTGTGACAACCACATCTTTACCAGATACTTCAAGCGCCATTTCCTTGTTCTCGGTATTGGTTGAGAAGACAAGATAGGCTACTTGATCTTGGTAACCGCGTTTGCTGATAAGCCAACCTTGGCTATCATTTCCAGCAAGTGTGCTTGTATCACCACGTGAGAGTAGTGTTGAATTGGCATTACGGAAAGCCAACAATTTTTGGTAATGGTCCTCTATGTCACTTGTTTCTACCTTACTCCAATCGAAATCGTACCGGTTATCATAAACTGGCCAGTTGTTTTGCCCAGATTGGCCTAATTCTTCACCGTAGTAGATGACAGGCTGACCTTTAGCAGTAATCAAGAGACTAGCAGCCAATTTCAGTTTATCCAGATTGCCTTCTTTTTCTGCGCCACTGAGACTGTAGAGGAAACCATCTTCGTCGTGACTGCCCAAGAATTGACCCAGAGAAGCTGCACTAGTCAGAACCTTGCTACGTTCTTCCAGCTCTTGTCCAGCTGCTTTTAGTTGACCATTGACCAGATATTTGGCAATATCCTTAAAGCCAAAGTCCAACAAGCTGTCCATAGTACCGACTCCCAAGTCACCCTTGGTATCCTTATAATTCGCTCCCCAAGTTTCCCCAATCAAGTGGAAGTCAGGATCTCTATCCACCAATTCATTTTTGAAATGTTGCCATGTGGTATCATCAACGTGTTTGACTGTATCGACACGGAAAGCATAGATAGAGTTGCCCTTGGCAGTTGTTGAGCGTTCCAACCAAGATGCCTGCCAAGCAACCAACTGATTGCGAACAACTGCTTCTTCTGTCTTGAAGTCTGGTAATCCAGATAATGAGCCTAATTGGTCATCTCCCTGCTTGTCTTCTTCCTTAGTCCGTACCATACCTGCAAAGGTTTCTTCTGTACCATAGCCAGCATGGTTAAGCACCACATCGACAACAATGTTTATTCCTTTTTCTGCCGCGGCATCAATCAATTCGTGGAAGTCGGCTAAACTTCCCAAATGCGGATTAAGTTTCTCAAAATTGGATGCCCAATAACCATGGTAAGCATAGTACTCTCCATCTGTTGCGCTACCAACATTCTGTGGAATATTTTCCACAATCGGAGTCAACCAGATAGAGTCCACACCCAGTTCTTTCAAGTAATCCAGCTTGGCTGTCACTCCTTTGAAGTCACCACCTTGGTAAAGACCGCGAGGATTGGTCACGTCTCCGTCAACCACCTGATCATTGCTAACGTCACCATTGTAGAAACGGTCGGTCATCATGAAGTAGATGACTTGCTCATCCCAGTCTTTTTCACCTTCTGCCTTAATGCGCTCCGTAATGGTCACATCCAATTTTGTTTCGTAGTAACCATTGTCCTTGTCATAGACCTTTACAGGAAGACTATATGTACCTGGCGCTGTGCTAGACGTCGCTTTAATGGTCACACGATTGAGCTCAGAAGAGATTGGTACAAGGCCTCCACCGATGGCACTTGTATCGACTTCCATTTTAACTATCTCAGCATTTTCAGGGTTAGTGACAGTAACAAATACCAAGCCGCTCTCATTGTAGTTGAATGGTGCTTTGCTACTAGCCTCAACAGTCACATTTTTTGTACCCGGAGTAGCTTTACTTGTATCTAATTCTACTTTCTCTTCGATAAAATATGGATTTGTGTAAACTTTGTCGTCATCGTTTCGAAGGAAAATTTGGCTATGCCGTTTACGATCTGCAAAAGCTAAATCAATCGATTTATTGCCAGCAAGATCTGGATTATTCTGATTGATTAGTAGAAATCCAAGCTTAGAATCTAAACCATTCGAAAGAGGAATGTCAACATAAGCACCGTATTTGCCAAGTTTAAAGTCAAGGGCGCCCGTTGGCCAGCCGCTACTTGCTTCAGTCGTATCTCCCCAAGTCCATACGCCCCAACCATCATAATTGTTGTCTTCACGTGTGTAATTGATGCGGAGAACATTATCATCCTTGAGTGGCTCATAGCTAGAAACAGTATAATCGCTAGCAATCCAAGCCTCATTTTGTTCCGGAACAAGAAGCTCCACTTTTTGGTCCGATTCTGTTATTTTTTCCCCATCTTTAAGGACCAAATAACCGATTGTGCCTGGTGTCTCAGATTTTTTAATATCAACATAATGGCCGTAGTCATCTACCTGACTGCTTGAAAAATTCGCTGTATCCGTTGGCCATTGATTACCATCGGACGGCTCTGCCACTCCTCCCCAAGTCCACAGTCCTTGGCTCTCTGGCGCTGTTTCATCTACATTTTCAAAGTGCAGACGAATACTGCCTTCTTCAATTGGTGCTTCTGCCGGGGTGGATAATGTAGCTGTTTCTGCTGCAGCTCTTTCTGCCACAGCTGTTTCAGTAGTTGCCAGCGGTTCTGCTGATGCATTATCTACTGTTTCAACAACCTCCGTTACTGCTGGAGTCTCAACTGTTTCTGATACTCCAGTTGAATTTGATGTAGACTCAGTCACCGTTTCTTCTGAACTTGGTGCTGTATCCAAGGCTGTAGGCGTAGTCTCTGCAACTGGGGCTGGCTCAACTGTTTCGACAGGCTGCTCAGAAACATCGGTTATAATAGCTTCCACAGGAGTAGCCACTTCCTCAGCATGAACTGTTTGACCAGGTCCAGACATTAAAAAGGCTGTCGCTATACCGACGGACGCAACTCCTATCGTAAACTTACGAATTCCGAAAATAACTTTTTTTTCAAACATTGGTGATTTTTTTACTAAACGCAAACGTTTTCTATTCATGCCGTACTCCTTTGGTATGTATAATATGATAATAGTATATAAAAAATATTTTCTTTTGCAAACGTTTTCTTAATTGTTATCGGTAACAGCTTTCTTAATCAAAAAAGGGATTGTACTCTTTATTTACCCAGTCATCGTACCCATCAACACTGGATTTAACAACCCCTCTATTAGTTATGTAGCATCATTCATTTTATGCTCTAGTACTTTCTCTCACTACCAAGCTAGCTTGGCAAAATCGCTTTTGTTCCTTTAATTCACAGCCCTCCACCAGAGTCATTAACTGATTAACAGTAATTCTCCCCATTTTTCGGAACGGTTGCCGCATAGTGGTTAATTGAGGACGAGAAACGCGGTCAATAAAGATTCCATCAAATCCAATAATCCCATAATCTTCTGGGACTCTCTTTGATGAAAATAATAACCCCCGCTCAATACCAAGCGCTATGCGATCAGAAGCACATATAAAGCAAGTATTGGGTGATAACAAGTCCAATTGTCTTACAAAGTCTTCTGATACCCTAGACCTGTTTTCTAGACGATAAATTTTAGGGGGATGTCCCAATTCCTCCATTGCCTCTACATACCCAGCTTCCCTAGATTGTGCAAAGGCATCTGGCAAATCTATCCCAACAAATACGACCTGTTCATAGCTTTTCTCAAAGGCAAAGCGACTTGCTTGGTAGGTTGCTTCCTTATTGTGTGTATCTACAAACGGAAGTCCCACCATATTTTCGCCAAATAAGACTACGGGTTTCATCAACCTTCGCAGCCAGCCATAATCTTCTATACGCGCACCTGTGACAATGTAGCCGTCACATTGTTCCGTCACTTGATTCCGATCCGTCACAATTTGCATTGTATAGTTTTTTTCGCTCAGTCCGAGTGAAATTCCTGCTATCAACTCAGCATAATAAGGCTCGACAGTCTCCATTTCCTCTAAGATAATGACCTGGACTGTCAGAGTTCGTTGTTGTGCAAGGGCTTTTGCCACAACATTCGGTTGATAATCTAACTCTTTCATTGCTAACAAGACCATCTGTTTTAACTCTTCCGTAACGAGTTCTGGATGATTCAGAACCCTGGAAACTGTCATCTTTGAAACATTGGCCCTTTTCGCCACATCTGCCAACGTCGTCATATATCTCCTCTCTTATTTTCTAGCCAAAATATGCAAACGTTTTCTTGGTGTTATTATATATTATTTACTACTAAAAAGTAAAGCACTTTCATCACATTATTTTACAAGAATTTTCTGAATAATCCGCGAATCTGTTTTTTTAATTATAAAAAGGCCTATTTATTAGACCTTTTAACTGTATTTAAAAAGACGGTGTTGACATAACCCTTGAGAAGATACGTTGAACTTAATCCTAGTCAAGTCTTCTTGTTTTAGATAGAACTCTTTGGCGTGCTTAAATCTCAAAAAACTTGTCAAAAGGATGGCGGGAGAGCCTTTTTATTTTGTCCAGATGAGGTGGTTTAAGCACCAAAACAGACACTTTTCTCTAAAAACAGTAAAAAAGACAAATACCGAAACGATATTTGTCTGCAATCTGAAGAGGCCGAAGCCTCTTTGATTTTCACTAAGGATTATTTAGCGATTTTTGCGAAGTACTCAAGAGTACGAACAAGTTGTGAAGTGTAAGACATTTCGTTGTCGTACCATGAAACAACTTTCACCAATTGTTTGCCGTCAACGTCAAGAACTTTAGTTTGAGTTGCGTCGAACAATGAACCGTATGAGATACCTACGATATCTGAAGATACGATTTGGTCTTCAGTGTAACCGTAAGACTCGTTAGCAGCAGCTTTCATTGCAGCATTGATTTCGTCAACAGTTACGTTTTTCTCAAGAACAGCAACCAATTCAGTTACAGAACCTGTTGGAGTAGGTACGCGTTGTGCAGCACCGTCCAATTTACCGTTCAATTCTGGGATTACCAAGCCGATAGCTTTAGCAGCACCAGTTGAGTTAGGAACGATGTTTGCAGCACCAGCGCGCGCACGACGAAGGTCACCACCACGGTGTGGTCCGTCAAGGATCATTTGGTCACCAGTGTAAGCGTGGATAGTTGTCATCAAACCTTCAACAACACCGAAGTTGTCTTGAAGAGCTTTAGCCATTGGAGCCAAACAGTTTGTAGTACATGAAGCACCAGAGATAACTGTTTCAGTACCATCAAGGATATCGTGGTTAGTGTTGAAAACGATTGTTTTAACGTCGTTACCGCCAGGTGCAGTGATAACAACTTTCTTAGCACCATTTTCATGGATGTGTTGCTCAGCAGCAGACTTAGATGCAAAGAAACCAGTTGCTTCAAGAACGATTTCTACACCGTCAGTAGCCCAGTCAATGTTAGATGGTTCGCGTTCTGCAGAAACTTTAACGAATTTACCGTTAACTTCGAAACCACCATCTTTAACTTCAACAGTACCGTCGAAACGACCTTGAGTTGTGTCGTATTTCAACAAGTGTGCAAGCATTGCTGGATCTGTAAGGTCGTTGATACGAGTAACTTCAACACCTTCAACATTTTGGATACGACGGAATGCAAGACGACCGATACGACCGAAACCGTTAATACCAACTTTAACTACCATTTATGATTTCCTCCTTATGAAAATCGAGTTGTATTTTTAAAAGGCAAGCCTTTTAATCCTTTTTGTGAAAAATATAACTTGTAGATTTGCAAGTTAGTTTTCAACGTCCTTATTATATAACTTATTTTATAAAAATGCAAGAGATTCATGAGCATTAAGAAATTAAACCAACAGACCTATCTTCAATCCAATTATTCCACTGCTTTCAAACGTCACTATCACCAATCGCCGTCTAAGTGGAGGCAAGAAAATCGCTAAGCAAAGGAAGAGACCCAGCCCTTACTTTTTTCTATATAGATACCAATCTTAGCAGCGCTGTCGTCAGAACACCAACCAGGACCGCAAGCAAGATGTTTTTCGTCTTGAGAACCACCCAAAAAGTTGGAAGTAAAGCTAGGCTTTCTACCGGCAAGAAGCTCGGCAACCGTCCAACCTCCTCGTCCATGATACTAGATAAGGTCAAGGCAAAGATAATAGTCAGCGGCAAAAAGCTGAGAAACTTGACCAGTCTATCAGGCAAACCTTTTTTTTGAGTCAAGACAAACGGGAGAACCCGCGGAAACCAAGTCACCGCAGCCGCAGCTAGAATAATCAAAAATATAGTTTTATTGACCATCAACCATCACCCCCACTGTACATCCAACAAGCGTCGCCAACAAGACCGCCAAATAAGACGAGACTAGGCTTGCCAAGCCAACATAAACCACCAAAACCGAAAGCAAAATCAAACCAATCTTCTTCATAGGAAGTTGCCGAGCCATAGCCTCCAATTGGCCAGAAAAAATCCCAACAAACATGGCAATCAAAGCAAAATCCAAGCCCAAAGCCTCAGGATTAGCAATCAAACCACCCAGCATATTTCCCAAAACTGTAAAGACAAACCAAGAGGCATAGCTGGCTAGATTATTGCCATACATCCAGCTGGGCGCAATCTGCTTTTCCTCAACATGCTTTCGCAAAAGCACCGCATAAGATTCATCCGTCAAGAGGGAACCTATCAAAACATTAGAACCCAGGCTATTGCCTTGAAAAATCGTTGTCGTGTGCAAAGTCATCAAAAAAAGGCGGATATTAACAAAAAATACCGTCACCGCAATGGACAAAAGCGGTGCCCCAGCTAAAATCATAGCACACATGACAAACTGGGCACTCCCCGCGTAAACCAAGAGACTCATCAGCCCCATCTCAACGGCCGTAATCCCTGAATTGACCGAGACCACCCCGCAAGCAAAACCGATGCTAGCATAACCCAAAACCGTCGGCAGAGCTGCTTCCATGCCCGACCGAAAATTCATATCCTTCATATCTTCTCCTATTGATAACAAGAGGCTGGGCCAACGTCCAACCTCTCACGAAACTCTTACAAATTATCAAACGCCAAACTCGGCTTGGCGTTGAGCTCCCAACCCGCAAAGTTACCCTTGTTGTACTCGGACACAGCCGCAAGAGCAACCATCCCGGCATTGTCACCACAAAGACGAAGAGGTGGGATAATCACATCCACATCGGTGATTTCAGCCGCCAGACGCTCACGCAAGCCTTGATTGGCTGCTACACCGCCCGCCACAACCAAGGTCTTGACAGGGTATTGCTCCAAGGCCTTCTTGGTTTTAGCCATGAGAATGTCCATAACACAAGCTTGGAAAGAGGCTGACAGGTCCGCATTGGACAAGGTCTCCCCTTTTTGCTGGGCATTATGGTAGAGGTTGATAAAGGCCGACTTGAGACCCGAAAATGAAAACTCCAGATTATCTTCCTTGATCATAGCCCGCGGGAAATTGTAAATGTCCTCACCTTGATGAGCCAATTCATCAATGACCCGACCAGCCGGATAAGGCAAGCCCATAACGCGACCGACCTTGTCATAAGCCTCACCGACCGCATCATCGCGCGTCTCACCGACAATTTTGTAATCGCCCGCCTCAGACACATAGACCAACTCCGTGTGCCCGCCGCTGACCAAGAGCGCCAAGAGAGGAAATTCCAATTCCTTAACCGCACGCGCCGCCATCAAATGCCCCGCCATATGATTAACAGGAATTAAAGGCAAACCATGTGCCCAGGCAAAAGCCTTGGCCGCCGAAATCCCGACCAAGAGTGCCCCGACCAAGCCTGGACCGTAGGTTACCGCAACCGCTGACAAGTCCTCAGCCGTTACCTGAGCCGCAAGCAAAGCCTCCTCGATGCAAGCCGTGATAACCTCCACATGGTGGCGGCTAGCCACCTCGGGCACCACACCCCCAAAACGCTGGTGGCTGGCAACCTGACTGGCAATCACATTGGACAAAAGCTCCGCTTCACCTCGTAAAACCGCCACTGACGTCTCATCACAGGATGTCTCGATGGCCAAAATCAATCTATCTTCCATTCCGTTCTCTCTTCATCATCACCGCGTCCTCGACAGGATGGCGGTAGTAGTCTTTTCGTTTTCCTATTTTGGTAAAATGCTGGCGTGTATAGAGGGCTTGAGCTGCACTATTAGACTCCCTCACTTCGAGGAAGATGTCACCATCCCAGTCCATCACAGCAGCCATCAGTTGACTGGCGATTCCCAGCCTCTGAAAATCAGCCTTGACAGCAATCTGCAAGATTTCCATCTCATCCAGCACCGTCTGAACAGCCAAAAATCCGACCAACTCCTGACCTTCATAGGCCAGATAATAGGTCGTATCCGCCCCAGCCATATCCGCAGCCACTTGACTTTCCGTCCAAGGCGACCGCTCATACACATCCGTCAAAACGGCATATACAGCCGGAACTAAGTCCGCCTGCCCCTCGTATTTCCTAATTTCAATCATACACGTTTGATATAGTTTTCATCACCAGCAGCATGGTCCTTGAGCCAATTTTCCTCAGCCTCGACACGTTTGAGGTAGGCTGGCTCAAAACTGGTCACTTCCACCACAGACAAGTCCTGACCAATCACCGCCAGCTGATAGGCGGACGGCAGGCTGGTTTGAATAGCCGCCTCTGGAAAAGCTTGTTTTATCTGCTCGACAAAGTTTGTTACTTCCCCGATAAAAGTCAGGTTTTCCTGACCAGACAGGCTAGCCAATAATTCCTCAAATACCCAGTATTGGTCAGCTTGAGTAGCTCTGCCATTTTCATAAACCCCAGCATAGACCGAATTGCGGCGCGCATCAATGAGCGGAACCACCCGACCAGAGAGGCCAGCTGGCACCAGCGACTGCAGGCTAGAAACCCCGACCAAATCAATCTGCAGAGTGTAAGCCAGAGTCTTGGCCGTCGCCACCGCTACCCGCAAGCCCGTGTAAGAACCAGGCCCCTGAGCCACGACAATTCGCTCCAAATCCTTGGGTGTCCAACCAACCTGAGCCACTAAAAAATCCACTGTCGGCATGAGGCTGATACTGTGATTTTTCTTGATGGCCAAGAGCGTCTCCGCCAGCAGGCGGCCATCTTCCACCAGCGCCACCGAAAGAGCCTGATTGGAACTATCTAATGCTAAAATTTTCATGATTTTCTTCCTTTGAACTACTATCCCTCTATTGTAAGCTATTTGAGAGAGAAATTCAAATTGAAAAGGCTAGGGCTAGGTTGTCTCACCCAACCTCCTTCAGCTCTGTCAGGTCAATGACCTGGTCATAAACAATGCCTTTTGGTCTTGACGGACAGGCGAAGTCGCCACCAAATCATTCGATTGATTCCAAATAAATCGGCTGAGGCTGTGAATCAGGCCTTGAAACTCGTCTTGAAGGAGTTCCAAATCAAATCCATTACTACAGATAATGGAACCGAGTTTAGTCGCTTGTCAGAAGTGTGTCCGGAGGAACATGTCTACTACTCTCACCCTTATTCCTCTTGGGAGAGAGGCACGAACGAGAATCACAATAGGCTTATCCGACGGTGGTTGTCGAAAGGAACCACAAAAACGACCCCGAAAGAAGTCGCTTTTATCGAAAATTGGATCAATAACTATCCCAAAAAATGTTTGGGCTACAAGTCACCGAGAGAATTTCTTATAGGTGGCTAACTCGGAATTGAAATTTGCCCAACAAATTGAAAACCATATCATTTTCAATTCTCCGTCAATTCAATTTACCAAGGCTTTATTTTATGGTATAATGAAGAGTAATATACCGGCTGTGAAACCTAATAACTCAAAAAAATTGAATAGACCCAACAAATAGCACCCCTATTTGTATCTTTTTCATAGACACAGTCAAAAGAAGAAAGGAAACTACACTACACATGATTTTTAAAGTATTTTACCAAGAAACCAAAGTCAGCCCACGCCGTGAGCAGACCCAAGTTCTCTATGTTCAAGTAGATGCTGCTGACGAATTGCAAGGTCGTATCAAGGTCAAGGAATTGGTTGAAAACAAGTTCCCAGCCTACAACGTCGAATTTGTCGACCTCCTATCTGACAAGCACCTCGAATACGAGAAAGAGCACGCAGATTTCAAACTTACGGAGTTCTAATTTATGTCATCAGTCAATCTAAAACCTCATGAAGTTGGCGTCTTCGCCATCGGTGGTTTGGGAGAAATCGGGAAGAACACCTACGGTATCGAGTACCAGGACGACATCCTCATCGTTGATGCCGGCATCAAGTTCCCCGAAGATGACCTATTGGGTATCGACTACGTTATCCCAGACTACTCCTATATTGTTGAAAATATCGACCGCGTCAAAGGCTTGGTCATTACCCACGGGCACGAGGACCACATCGGGGGGATTCCTTTCCTACTCAAACAAGCCAATGTCCCTATCTACGCAGGTCCCCTAGCCCTAGCCCTTATTCGTGGCAAATTAGAAGAGCACGGTCTCCTTCGTGATGCCAAACTGTTTGAAATTAACCACAATACAGAATTGACTTTTAAACACCTCAAGGTCAGCTTCTTCCGCACCACCCACTCCATTCCAGAACCCCTGGGTGTTGTGGTCGATACACCGCAAGGAAAAATCGTCTGTACCGGTGACTTCAAGTTTGACTTTACCCCAGTTGGTGAGCCAGCTGATTTGCACCGTATGGCAGCCCTGGGAGAAGAAGGCGTTCTCTGCCTCCTCTCTGACTCGACTAACGCTGAAGTTCCGACCTTTACCAACTCTGAAAAAGTGGTCGGTCAGTCCATCATGAAGCTGATTGAAGGCATCCACGGGCGCATTATCTTCGCATCCTTTGCCTCCAACATCTTCCGCCTCCAGCAGGCTGCAGATGCTGCTGTCAAGACCGGTCGTAAGATTGCTGTCTTTGGCCGCTCCATGGAAAAAGCTATTGTCAACGGTATTGAGCTGGGCTACATCAAGGTGCCGAAAGATACCTTTATCGAGCCAAATGAAATCAAGGAATACCCTGCCAACGAGATAATGATTCTCTGTACAGGTAGTCAAGGAGAGCCAATGGCGGCCCTCTCGCGGATTGCCCACGGTACCCACCGTCAGGTCCAACTCCAGCCAGGCGATACGGTTATCTTCTCATCTTCGCCGATTCCGGGAAATACCACAGGTGTCAACAAGCTCATCAATATCTTGATTGAGGCTGGTGTCGATGTCATCCACGGTAAGATTAACAACATCCATACCTCCGGACACGGTGGCCAGCAGGAACAAAAACTCATGCTCCGCTTGATTAAGCCAAAATTCTTCATGCCTGTGCATGGTGAATACCGCATGCAAAAAATCCATGCCAGTCTAGCTGTTGATACTGGAGTTCCTAAGGATAACATCTTCATCATGGAAAACGGAGATGTCCTGGCTCTGACCAAGGACAGAGCCCGCATGGCCGGTCAATTCAACGCCCAAGATATCTACGTTGACGGAAACCGTATCGGTGAAATCGGAGCCGCTGTCCTCAAAGATCGTCGTGATTTATCTGAAGACGGTGTAGTCCTTGCAGTCGCAACCGTAGACTTCAAGACCAAGATGATTTTGGCTGGACCAGATGTCCTCAGCCGAGGTTTCATCTACATGCGTGAATCAGGCGACCTGATTCGTGAGAGCCAGCGCGTTCTCTTCAACGCCATCCGTATCGCCATGCGCAACAAGGATGCCAATATCCAAACGGTCAACGGCGCTATTGTCAACGCCCTGCGACCATTCCTTTATGAAAAAACAGAACGGGAGCCAATCATCATTCCAATGATTCTGACCCCCGATCACTAAACAAACTAAATCGAAGCAGGATTCCTCTTCGATTTTTTTATTTGAAAAAATTGGGAGCGGGAAAGAACTCGAATAATGAAAAGAGAGTTCGTCAACAAGTCCTTATTTCCAGTTGTTGAGCTGAAACAGTCTATCCCCAGACTGTTTCACTCCCGCCCCCGAACAGCTCCAACAGTCAGAGCAGTGACTGTTGGAGGTTGGAAATTGAACGAACGGAGTTCGTATCATTCGTTAGGACTGGTTCGGAGCGTCAAACGCGAAGGAAATGAGGCTTTCTACGCAACCCTTATTTCCAACTTCAAAAGGTTCCCCGAACCGTATGAACAATCAACCCCTACGTCAATATGTTTTTACTAATTAATGAGGTTGAGGTTGGATTTTATGCCCAACCTCAACCTTTTCCTATTCTCCTTATGAAGTGATATTTTGTGACACCTTTGAGGGGAACGTCCTCTAAACTCGCGTATAGTTCATAGCCATTTTTCAAGTAGAAATCCTTAGCTTGGTAGGATTTGGTGGATAGGGTAATACTGGTCACTTCCAGTTCTCTGGCCTGCTCCTCCAATTCTGACAACAATTGACTACCCAGCCCCAAACCTTGCGCTTCTTTAGCCACTACCAAAGCTTTGACATGAATAGTTTCCAATGTCTTCACCGCCTGCAGGACACCGACCAACTGACCGTCCTGTTCTTTGGTCAATACAAGCTCAGTCGGCGACAGTTTCTCTAAAGACTCCGGACCAAATTCCTCTACAAATTGCTGGTCAAACACCTGATTTACAAACTCATCAATCATTTTCCACCTCCATCGATAGAAAAAGAAACCCGAAGGCTTCTTTCCTCTTAATATAAATCCAAGTAGTTATCAATTTCCCACTTAGAAACGTAGGTTGCGTAGCTTGCCCACTCGATTTTCTTAGCTTCAATGAAGTTGGTGTAGATGTGCTCACCTAGGGCTGCACGCACCACTTCGTCCTTGCGGAGAGCCTTGAGGGCATTGTGCAGAGTTGAAGGAAGATCAGTGATGCCTGCTTCACGACGCTCTTCATCAGACATGGCATAAATATTTGACTCTACAGGAGCTGGGGCTTCAATCTTATTTTTGATTCCTTCTAAACCAACTTCCAACAGAACGGCCATAGCCAAGTAAGGGTTAGCAGTTGGGTCTACAGAACGCAATTCCAAGCGAGTTCCCATTCCACGAGATGCAGGTACGCGCACCAATGGCGAGCGGTTCTTACCAGCCCAAGCAATGTAAACTGGCGCCTCGAAACCTGGAACCAAACGCTTGTAAGAGTTAACCGTTGGGTTGGTAATAGCAGTATAGTTATAGGCATGCTTGATCAAACCACCAAGGAAATAGTAGGCTGTTTCAGACAATTGCATACCATTCGGATCTTCTGGATCATAGAAAGCATTGTTTCCATCCTTATCAAACAAGGACATGTTACAGTGCATACCAGAGCCTGCGATACCAAACTTAGGTTTGGCCATAAAGGTCGCATACATCCCGTGCTTACGGGCAATGGTCTTAACAACCAACTTAAAGATTTGGATATTATCACAAGCTTTTAAGACATCCTCATATTTGAAGTCGATTTCGTGCTGACCTACTGCCACTTCGTGGTGACTCGCTTCCACTTCAAAGCCCATTTCTGTCAGAACGTTTACGATTTCACGACGTGTATTATCAGCAAGGTCTGTTGGAGCAAGGTCAAAATAACCACCCTTATCATTCACTTCAAGTGTTGGGTTTCCGTGTTCATCCATCTTAAAGAGGAAGAACTCTGGTTCTGGACCAAGGTTGAATGATGAGAAACCTGCTTCTTCCATATGGCGAAGAGATTTCTTCAAATTTCCACGTGGGTCACCCGCAAAAGGCTTGCCATCAGTTGTATAAATATCACAGATCAAACCAGCTACACGACCATTTTCATCTCCCCAAGGGAAAATAGTCCAGGTATTCAAGTCAGGGTAGAGATACATATCTGATTCATTGATACGAACAAAACCTTCGATAGAAGATCCATCAAACATAACCTTGTTTGACAAAACCTTATCCACCTGCTCATCTGTTGCAGGAATTTCCACGTTCTTCATGATCCCCATAATATCTGTAAACATGAGACGTAGGAAGGTAACGTTTTTCTCTTTAATATCGCGTTTAATATCCGCTACTGTAATTGACATTGCTTTCTCCTCTATATTTGTGCTCTTTAAGATGACCGAAAAATGGAACTCGGACTTGAAAATCGTCCTTGTCGACTGAATTCATCATGCAAGATACGGCGAACATCCTCGTCCGTCAAGGTCTTGGTTTCCTGTTTGACTTTTTCTTTTACCTGACGATCAGCATATTCCTTCTTAATCGCAGCAATATTCAAACCCTCATCCAAGAAATCCTTGATTTCCAAGAGCAAGTCCATATCATTTAGAGAATACAAGCGACGGTTTCCTTCATTACGCTCAGGCTTAATCAAGCCCTGGTCCTCATAATAGCGAATCTGTCGGGCCGTCAGGTCAGTCAACTTCATCACACTACCAATCGGAAAAATGGCTAAGGAACGACGGAACTCTTTTTCTCTCATAATGAACTCCTTTCTGCACACTATTATAGGGGAAATTTTTCTGGGCGTCAATATGTGATGTCACATTTTGTGACATGCTTTATCTCAAAAAGCGCTTTTTCAGCTTTTCCAGGTCATAATTAACCAAAATTGCTACAAAAACTCCTACAAATGTCTCAAAAACCCTTGTCAAAGCATAGACAATAGTCGAATTCCCTGCAGGTACCGACAAAGCAATGATTAGCAGAGTAGCAACACCACTGACAACCCCGGCAGTATTATTGAATGCCACATTGGTCATAATGGTCAACATGGTAAAAATCGGTATGGCAATCAAGGTTACCCAAAAACTCTGTGAAAAGAAATCACTGAGGATGAAAAAGAGCAAGGCATAAAAACCACCGATAGAATTGCTGAGGACACGAGAAGAGCCAAAATGCACACTCTTGCCAAAATCCTCCCGCAGACTAAAGACCGCAGACAGAGCTGCTATCTGGAACCCATCCCATTTTAAGAGGTGAAACAGTAATATAACAAAGAAAACTGCGAGTCCCGACTTAAGGGTCCGCATCCCTAACTTAAACTTCTTGGGGTCAAATCGATATCTCTTAAACATACTACTATTCTAACATGATTTAGCAAAAATGTTTATCAAATGCCTGCAAAGATTGTGACAAATGGATGATATTGGCTGAACTCAATACTTTTCAAAGACTAGATAAGCTAACAAAAAACGACGGTCACCCGTCGTTTGATTGATTAGCTTATTTCTCAGTCAATGCTGCAAGTCCTGGCAATACTTTACCTTCAAGCAATTCCATTGATGCACCACCACCAGTAGAGATCCATGAGAACTTGTCTGCACGGCCAAGGTTGATAGCTGCTGCTGCTGAGTCACCACCACCGATGATTGATTTCACGCCTGGTTGTTTCACGATAGCGTCCATTACACCGATTGTACCAGCTTGGAAGTCTGGGTTTTCAAATACACCCATAGGACCGTTCCAAACAACTGTTTTCGCACTAGTCAAAGCTTCGTCAAATTTAGCGATTGACTTAGGACCGATGTCAAGACCAAGGAAGCCTTCTGAAACAGCTTCGCCTTCAGTGTCGCGAACTTCAGTGTAACCTGCAAATGCGTTTGCTTCTTTTGAGTCAACTGGCAAGATCAATTTACCATTTGATTTTTCAAGCAATTCTTTTGCGACATCCAATTTGTCTTCTTCTACAAGTGAGTTACCGATTTCGATACCTTGAGCTTTGTAGAATGTGTACGTCATACCACCACCGATAAGAACTTTGTCAGCTTTTTCAAGAAGGTTCTCGATAACACCGATCTTATCAGATACTTTTGAACCACCAAGAATTGCCACGAATGGACGCTCTGGAGTTTCAACAGCTTCTTGGATATATGCAATTTCGTTTTCCAAAAGGAAACCAGCTACTGCTTTTTCTACGTTTGCTGAGATACCAACGTTTGATGCGTGTGCACGGTGTGCAGTACCAAATGCATCGTTAACGAAGATACCATCACCAAGTGAAGCCCAGTATTTACCAAGTTCTTCGTCGTTTTTAGATTCTTTCTTACCATCAACATCTTCGAAACGAGTGTTTTCAACAAGGAGAACTTGTCCATCTTCCAATGCGTTGATTGCTGCTTCCAATTCAGCACCACGAGTAGCACCAGCGATGAAAGCAACGTCTTGACCCAATTTAGCTGCCAAGTCAGCTGCTACAGGAGCCAATGATTTACCTTCTTTGTCAGCTTCTTCTTTCACACGACCAAGGTGAGAGAAAAGAATTGCACGTCCACCTTGCTCAAGAATATACTTGATTGTTGGAAGAGCTGCTGTAATACGGTTATCGTTAGTGATAACGCCATCTTTCAAAGGAACGTTAAAGTCCACACGGACAAGGACTTTTTTGCCCTTCAATTCAACGTCTTTAACAGTCAATTTAGCCATTTGTTAGACTCCTTAAAAAATTTTTACCTTTCAATTGTACCATATTTTTAACATTTTTCCCATTCAAAGAAAAATTTTTCACAAGATAATGATCAATCTAAGACCAAGTACGAACAATCAGCTGCAGCAACCAAAAGAAACTGGCACAAAGTCCAGTTTCCATTAGCATTTTTTGGTAACATTTTCCAGATAGCCTAGAGAATCCAGAGCAACAGAGCTATACTTCACTCTGCTCTAGTCAACTTTACCTTGACTCTCCCATTTCTAAATCAATCTGGCTTGTCCTGATGATTTCTGTAAAGCAATGGGTAAATTGAGCCGTGATTCCCCAAACTGTTTCTGGCAGGTTATCATAAAAGGGGATAGACCGTTTGTGGTGCTTGAAAGGGTAGTCCCGACCACCACGAATTCGCTCGAATGGAAAATCTTGCTCCGGATCCAGACGAAGATAGAGGGGATAGTAGATTGGGTCCTGCTCAAGGAGTGTTGCCAGAGGCACGGTGAACAAGCGGGCCACCTCTTCATTGGGTACAATCTCTTTCCAGTCTATGTTTAAGCGACCGACAAAACAGCGGATAGTTGATTTGCCAAAGACCAGATAGTCAATTTCCCCTAAGATTTCTATAGATTCCTCTGCAAGATTCAGTTCTTCTACTACCTCACGGACCACCGCCGTCTCAGCCGATTCCCCCTCTTCGATACCTCCTCCAGGAAAAGAGACCTCCCCAGGTTGAGAAATAGACTCCGATCGGACTTCATACAAAACCTGCCACTGATCATCTGACCAGACTAGAGGCAGAAAAACCGCAAAAGACCTTTTCTCACCTAGAGGCTGAGGCTTGTAGTTGTCGAGAATTTCCTGAATCTGACGAGGCATAGAACCAACTCCTTACTAACTAGTGATAAAATTATTTTAATCTATTTCCAGCCAAATAGCAAGTGAAATAGCAAAGAAAAACTGAGACGGTGTGTTCTCAGTTTTAGCAGACTTACTTCCCTTTCAGCATGCCCATAATACCTCTGGTCACCACGCGCCCGACTTCCCGGCCGACTTGGCTCATGAGATTTTTGGTAAAGCGGTCCATCATCGAATCGGAACGTTTGGCAGCTGGTTTGCTGGCCTTGGCCTCTGCTTTTGCTCTTTCCTTGGCAGCCTTTTCTTCCAATTTTGCTGTTTCTTTGGCGGCTTTTTCTGCTGCTTTTTTCGCCTCCGCCTGCTCTGCTTGCTTGATCAACTGCGCCTCTTTTTCTTGGGTCAGCGCTAGAATTTGCTCATGGGCAGATTCTCGGTCAACCGCGTCCGCATATTTGTCCATCAGAGAAGAATTATTGATGGCAGACAAGACCAGAGTCGCATCAGCTGTTCCCAACTGACTCTTCGGCGGATAAATCATCACCCGGTCTGCAAAGCTTGGTGTTCCATCTGCCTGCAAGGTCGAGACAACTGCCTCTCCGACCTGCAATTCTTGAATGACCTTGGCTAAGTCCTCAGCTCCTTCTTGACGGAAGGTATCCGCCACTGTCGCCACCGTTTTCAGTTCCTTAGGTGTGAAAGCACGGAGCCCATGCTGGATACGGTTGCCCAGCTGGCTAGCGATGCTATCAGGAATATCGGTCGGATTTTGCGTAACGAAAAAGACACCAACACCTTTTGAACGAATCAGGCGAACGATTAACTCAATCTTCTCCAGCAAGACCTTCGGTGCATCCTTGAAGAGCACATGGGCCTCGTCAAAGAAGAAGACCATCTTGGGCTTATCTAGGTCGCCTACTTCCGGTAAAACTTCGTAGAGTTCCGACAAAAGACTGAGCAGAACGGTCGAATAAAGCGTCGGCTGATTGAGAAGTTCTGTCGCCTGCAAGACATTGATAACCCCTTGTCCATCAGCAGTTGTCCGCATCAAATCCGCAATCTCCAAGCTGGGCTCACCGAAGAACAGTTTCCCGCTCTGCTGTTCCAAGACCACCAAACTCCGCAAGATGGCACCGACCGAACGAGCTGGAATATTGCCGTAATATTGACTAAGCTCTTGAGCATTTTCAGCCACAAAATTGAGCATGGCCCGCAAGTCCATAAGGTCCAGCAACAGCAGACCACGTTCATCCGCCACACTAAAGACTATATTGAGAATGGATTCCTGCGTATCATTGAGCCCCAGCAAACGGGTCAAAAGCACCGGCCCCATCTCAGAAATAGTCATCCGTACTGGAATCCCATTTTCACCGAAAACATCCCACAGCTCAACGGGATAACTCCTCGGCGAATAATCTGCATACTGAGTCTGCTTCAAACGACTTGGGTCAATTTCCTTGGTATTGGCCTGGACCAAACTATTGAGGTCACCCTTGATGTCCGATAGAAAGACAGGAATGCCCGCCTCACTCAGTTTCTCCGCCAAAACCTTGAGCGTCACCGTCTTACCTGTCCCCGTCGCCCCGGCAATCACACCGTGCCGATTGAGGCGCTTGAGCTGGATTTCCGCCCGAGCACGCCCGTACCCAAATGCAATAACTTCTGACATAATCTGCCCTCTTTTCCGATTGTTCTGTCTATATTCTAGCATAGTTTTTAGGAAAATAGCAGAGCAGACAGCTTGCAAGTTCACCGCAACAAGAAAAAAAGAAAAGCCTGACGAGCAGACTTTTTCATATTACAAATACAAATATTTAAACAGGGCAACTGCAGCGATTGACGCAAGGATTGGAGCAACAACGCCGACCCATGCATACCACCATTTTGAATCAGCCTTGGCTTGACCAAGAATTGATTTTGGCAAGAAGTGGTGAACGATACGAGGACCAAGGTCACGCGCTGGGTTGAGACCAGGACCAGTTGGACCACCGACCGCTGCAACAAGTGCCATAACAAGGAAACCGATACCGACATGGGCTACTGCAATGGAACCGGCAGTATATGGCGCAACCATTGTTTCAGCAGCAGTCTTATCATAGCCTTGCTCAATCAACTTACCAACCAACTCTGCACCGAAGAAGTTCTTTGTCAAAGCAAGCGCACCGAAGAACAAGACGAATGACCCAACAAACTCATTCAAGAAACCATTGAAGGTTGCTGCTTTACGGCTTTCCGCTTTGCCATTGTCCAAAGCATTGATAGTAGAGAAAGAACCCAAGACATGGTTTGAATTCTCTGTTTTCAAGAAATATGGTTTGTAAACGGTGACAACGACTAATTGACCAAACATTGCACCCAATACCTGAGCGATAATGTATTGAGCCACATGTGCCCAAGGGAATAGACCTGAAACAGCCAAACCAAGTGTGAAGGCTGGGTTGATATGGTTACCAGAAACATTACCAAACATAAGGGCTGGCATCATAACAGCCAATCCGTAGCCGATAGCGATCAAAATCCAACCTGAGTTGTTTCCTTTAGTACCTTTAAGGTCAACGTTGGCAACTGTACCATTACCGATGATAATGAGCAAGGCAGTCGCAAGAAATTCAGTGATATATTTCACTGTCCATGTGATATCCATGAGTGTATCCTTCCAATTTATGAATAGTATTGATATTCTCTATTTTATCAAGTATAATATACAAAGTAAAGCATTAACTGGAAAGTGAAACGTTTACTTTCTGAAAACATATGATTACTTACACTATTTTTCAAGCGCCAAAGGAGATTTATATGGCTTCCCAAAATGACACGCTCATTTACAATATTGATAAAAGTATCAAGAAAAAAGCAGACTTGATTGAAAACAACTTCTTCGCCTATGCAATTCGCTCAGCTATGGCCAGTGTTTACCTAGCAATTGGTTTGGCTATCTCAGTTTATACAGCTGATAAGCTCAATCATATTGTAGATGGCCTCGGTAAATTCAGCTACGGACTCATGTTCGGCTGGTGCTTGGTCATGATTCTTTATATGAACGCTGAACTAGGCACTTCTAATATGATGTACATGACCTCTGCTATCCACCGTAAAGTGATCCCTACCAAAACAGCCCTCAAGATTCTAGCTACTTGTATCTTTTTCAACTTTGTTGGGGCAGTCATTGTAGCCTATATGCTCTCCTTCACAACTCCTTACCAGGTTGGACATTTGGAACATGATAGTTACCTGATTGAAGCTGTTGTCGCAAAACTGGCAAAAACACCTCTGACACAGTTTGTCGAGGGTATCTTTGCCAACATCGTAGTAAACATCGCTGTCTTTATCTCTATGCGCATGAAAGACGATGCGGGCCGTGTTATTTCCCTCATCTTTATCATCTTTATCTTTGCCTTCCTAGGCTTTGAGCACGTTATTGCCAACTTCTCTACCTTCTCCTTGGCCCTTTTCTCAAATGGTGGTCCAGTCGAGGGCATGACTATCCTCAGTGTCCTAAGGAATTTCCTCTTCTCAGGACTTGGAAACTACGTCGGCGGTGGTCTCCTTATCGGTCTCCTTTACAGCTGGCTCAGCGATAAATCAAAACTCTATGTCGACTAATCTAGAGAATGCGGTTTGGAAATCCAGCCGTATTTTTTGTACTCACCAATAGCCCGAGAGACCGAATATGATGCGAATAATCTAATTGCCCCTGTTTCTAGAAATATGACAATAAAACCCTCTGAAAGCTTGATTTCAAAGGGTTTTTAGAATACATACAAAAAGAGCACAGACTCGACATCGCTTAGGGCTGCTGGATTCCTCCCCTGACCCGCTTCACGCACGAACCTTGCTCCATTTATTATTATATCACAAATTCACTAAAATTCAATATTTTTCTCAACTTCAAGCTTCCTGAAAATGAGAAATAAGTTCATACTCAGAGATAGATATTCTTCATCAACATCCTATCATCAACTAACCCCACTCTCAGTATCACTTAGCTAATAGACCTAAAATTCATTATCCAGGCCATCTGATAGCTTTGATCCTCCCTCATCACTTAAACTGGGCACCGTATTGGGCTAACAGATGAGTCTAACGTAACCGCCCAATAACGGAGTATCTTTTCAGCTTCCCTATTATCCAGTATACTGTTAGAGAAAACAGAACTGGAGGATTTTTTTATATCACACCCCATCGTCCCATTGACTGTTCCCAAATCTCGTCGCTTTGAGAAGAAAGGCAGAAACGATATTCTAATGAAAATTCGTCTCGGAAAAGTGGAACTCACATTCTTTCAAGCGATCCACCAAGAGACACTAGAAACACTCTTGGATAAGGTACTGCACTATGACCGTCCAGCTCAGTGATTTAGGACAAGTGCAACCGCCCAATATACTTCGTTATTGGGCAGTTGCGTCTAACACTACAGACTTATTGAATCACAAGAATTCTCCGACATTCATAGTTAACAAGAGCTAAAAAACGCCTGCTTACGAAATTATTCTAGCTTAGAGTAATTTCGTAAACAAGCGTCAAATCAATATGATGAGTGTTACCGCTGGGGCAGGCCCAGCGGTAGACCAGAGCTAGACTAAGAAGATTTCTCTTCCATCATCATAACACTCAACAAAATTGATGATCTTATACAAGTTCGATAATTGCCATTGGGGCAGCATCACCACGACGTGGTTCAGTTTTAAGGATACGAGTGTATCCACCATTGCGCTCAGCATAACGAGGTGCGATTTCTGAGAACAATTTTTGAAGAGCTGTAGTAGCTGTGTACTTATCAGTTGCTTCATCGTAGTTTTCAGATGCAATTTCGTTACGAACAAATGCAGCAGCTTGACGACGTGCGTGCAAGTCACCACGTTTACCAAGTGTGATCATTTTTTCAACTGTTTTACGGATTTCTTTAGCACGAGCTTCAGTTGTAACGATTGATTCGTTGATCAAAAGGTCAGTTGTCAAATCGCGCAACATTGCTTTACGTTGTGAGCTAGTGCGTCCTAGTTTACGGTATGCCATGATTTCCTCCTATATTTATTTATCATTTTTCAATCCAAGACCGAGTTCAGCAAGTTTAATCTTCACTTCCTCAAGACTCTTACGGCCCAGATTGCGCACTTTCATCATTTCTGGCTCAGTTTTCTCTGTCAAGTCAAACACAGTATTGATGCCTGCACGTTTAAGACAGTTGTATGAGCGAACAGAAAGATCCAATTCTTCGATCGTACGATCAAGCATACGGTCATCAGATGCTGTTTCAGATTCTTTCATCACTTCAGCTGATTTTGCAACTTCAGTCAAATCTGTAAAGAGACCCAAGTGCTCCATCAAGATACGAGCAGAAAGCCCAAGTGCATCTTCAGGAATAATTGTACCGTTTGTACTGATTTCAAGTGTCAATTTGTCAAATCCATCGTTGCTACCAACACGAGCTGGCTCAACTTGATAATTGACTTTTGTAACTGGCGTATAGATTGAATCTACCGCAAGTGTACCTACTGGTGCATCATCTTTCTTATTGCCTTCAGCTGGTACATAACCGCGACCTGCATTTACAGTTAAAATCGCTTTAAATGTTGCACCTTCAGCAATTGTGAAGAGATAATGATCAGGATTTACAATTTCAATATCACTATCTGTAAGAATATCACCTGCTGTTACCGCAGCTGGACCTACTACATCAAGTTCAATTTTCTTTTCGTCTTCGACATAAGATTTTACAGCAATGCCTTTGATGTTAAGAATGATTTGCATAACATCTTCACGGACACCTGGAACTGTGTCGAATTCGTGGAGTACACCATCAATCTTAATTGATGTTACTGCAGCACCCGGAAGTGAAGCAAGAAGTACACGACGAAGAGAGTTACCAAGAGTTGTTCCGTAACCACGTTCAAGCGGTTCGACTACAAATCTGCCGTAATCTTTATTTTCATCAATTTTTGTTATTGTTGGTTTTTCAAACTCAATCATTTCTTACTCCCTCTTAAACGAAAAGCTGTGTATGGTTGGTATGATTATACACGGCGACGTTTTGGAGGACGAGCACCATTGTGTGGTACAGGAGTCACATCACGAATTGCTGTTACTTCAAGACCAGCGGCAGCAAGAGCGCGGATAGCAGACTCACGACCTGAACCTGGGCCTTTAACGGTAACTTCAACTGTTTTAAGACCGTGTTCTTGTGCAGATTTAGCAGCTGCTTCTGAAGCCATTTGGGCTGCGAATGGTGTAGATTTACGTGAACCTTTAAAACCAAGAGCACCAGCTGATGACCAAGCAATAGCGTTACCATGCACATCAGTAATCATAACAATAGTGTTATTAAATGTAGCGTGAATATGTGCAATACCAGATTCGATATTCTTTTTCACACGACGTTTACGTGTTGGTTTAGCCAATTTTTCTACCTCCTATATTATTTTTTCTTACCTGCAATCGCAACGGCTTTACCTTTACGAGTACGAGCATTGTTTTTAGTGTTTTGTCCACGGACAGGAAGTCCACGACGGTGACGGATTCCACGGTATGAACCGATTTCCATCAAACGTTTAATGTTCAAGTTAACTTCACGACGGAGGTCACCTTCAACTTTGATTGCATCAACTTCACGACGAATAGCATCTTCTTGATCTGATGTCAAATCTTTCACGCGTACATCTTCTGAAATGCCTGCAGCTGCAAGAATTTTTTTAGATGTTGCAAGACCGATACCGTATACGTATGTCAATGAAATAACTACACGTTTGTCATTTGGAATGTCAACTCCAGCAATACGAGCCATGTTTTCTCCTTTCTATATTTTAACCTTGACGTTGCTTGTGTTTAGGGTTTGCTGGGCAAATCACCATAACACGACCATTACGACGAATAACTTTGCAGTATTCGCAAATTGGTTTGACCGATGGTCTTACTTTCATGTTTTATCCCTCCAAGTATTTCGGCTATTTAAAGCGGTATGTGATACGTCCACGAGTCAAGTCATACGGACTAAGCTCAACAGTTACGCGGTCTCCGACCAAAATACGAATGTAGTTCTTACGGATTTTACCAGAAACAGTTGCAAGGACTTGGTGTCCATTTTCCAACTCAACAGTAAACATAGCATTTGGCATTGTATCAACTACTTTGCCTTCAATTTCAATCACATCTTCTTTTGCCATGCAAAAGTATCCCCTCTCTAAATATCGATTTGATGCCCTCTGAACACAGAGGTAACAATTATAAGTCAGACTAGGCTATTTTATCACTTTCACAAGAAAAATGCAAGCCAAATCCATTAGATTATTTTAAATTTGACAAGACTGTGTCAATTGCTTGGAAAACAAGTTCGATGTCTTGGTCTCCCTCAATATCATGGACCAAACCTTTGGCACGATAGTGGTCAATAATTGGTTGACCTTGGGCAATATTGACCTCCAAACGGCGTTGAACAGATTCAGGCTTATCATCTTCACGCTGATAGAAATCTTCTTCTTTATAATCTCCAACAGGTGGGTTAAAGATTTTATGGAAGGTTTCACCGGTTTCTTTATGGATGATTCGACCGCTAAGACGCTCAACCAATTTAGATGGATCGATTTCAATGTTGATAACACCCTGAAGTTCAATTCCTAGATCTGCTAGGTTGGCATCCAAGGCATGCGCTTGTTCAATCGTACGTGGGTAACCATCTAGCAAGAAACCTTTTTCCTTGATGTCGTCTTGCACCAAACGCTCTTTGACGATACCATTGGTTACTTCGTCCGGAACCAAGTCGCCTTTGTCGATATACGATTTAGCAAGTAACCCCATTTCCGTTTGATTAGCCATAGCAGCACGGAACATATCGCCTGTAGAAATGTGAGCAACATTAAATTTTTCAACAATCTTAGCCGCTTGAGTCCCTTTACCAGCACCTGGCAAACCCATAATTAAAAGATTCATGACAAACTCCTTATTTTGTTTTCACATAAATTTGCCACAATTGACAAACTTATCTAAAAACAAAATAGAAGGTTGACTAGGTCAACCTATATTCTATTCTGTTACGTTCATAAAGCCTACATATTTTCTCTTGAGAAGGTATCCCTCCAATTGCTTGATACCCTCGATACTTGTCATAATCAAGATAATCAAACTAGTACCCAGGAAGGCAATATTGGAAGAAAGACCAAAAATATTTTGAGCAAGAATTGGTAACAAGGCTACAAAACTCAAGAACAAGGCACCAACTGTCGCCAGACGTTTCAACAGGACAGAGAAATACTTCTCCGTTCCATTACCTGGACGAACACCGTGGATATATGCCGCACTTTTTTGAAGACTCTCTGCCGTTTTCTCAGGATTTACCTGTACAAATGTATAGAAAAAGGTAAAAATGATAATCAATCCAGCATATACCAGCATCCCTTTAACAGTGGAATAATCAAAATACTCTTGAATACCTAGTAACCAACCCGCACTTCTGTTTTGACTAGCAAAAAATTGAATCAAAGAACTTGGTAGTGCAGTGATAGACCCGGCAAAGATAACGGGGATAACGCCTGCAGGATTCAATTTTAAGGGAAGATATGAGCTAGATGGCGCACCTTGAGCACGTTTTGTATATTGAATCGGAATCTTGTATTCAGCTTGTTGAATGTAGGTTGTAAAATAGACTACAAACAAGATGAGTACAATCAAAAGTCCAACATAAATGATGGATTCTGTAATCCGACTAGCCTCAATATTGACAAAACGGTCGATATAAATTTCTCTAAAAGTATCTGGCAAGGATGAAATGATTCCCGCAAAGATAATCATTGATGTTCCGTTACCATAGCCCTTATCAGAAATTTGTTCTCCCAACCAAGTCACAATGACAGAACCGGTTGCCAAGATAGAACCCAGCAAAAGATAGGTCTGCCAAGTCATTGGCATATTGGTCAGTCGTGCTCCTGATAGGGCATTAAAGCTGGCGATAATCCCCATGGATTGGACAAAGGCCAAAACCAAGGAAATATAGCGAGTCGCCTGGTTTAATTTCCGACGACCAACCTCGCCCTGCTTGCCCCACTCTACAAACTTCGGCAAAATGTCCATCTGAAGCAGTTGAACAATAATCGAAGCCGTGATATAAGGGCTGACACCCAGTGCAAAAACAGAGAAATTTTTCAAAGCGTTACCCGAAACCAAACTCATCATGTTTAGGAAGGGAACGTTTGACAATGCTTCTAAGCTTTTGGCATTGACACCAGGAACGGTGATATGTGTACCAATCCTGAACACCAAAAGGATAAAAATTGTAAATAAGATTTTCTTACGAACAGCTTTTACTTTTAGAGCATCTGTTAAAAGTTTAAAAAACATAGGCGGTCACCTCTTAGATGACTTCTACTGAGCCACCTTTAGAAGTGATTGCTTCTTCAGCTGATTTAGAGAATTTAGCAGCTTTCACTGTCAATTTCTTCGTCAATTCGCCGTTACCAAGGATTTTAACACCTGATTTTTCAGCTTTAACGATACCAGCTTCGATAAGTACAACTGGTGTTACTTCAGCACCATCTTCAAAAGCGTTCAATTGATCAAGGTTAACGATTGCGTATTCTTTAGCGTTGATGTTTGTAAATCCACGTTTTGGAAGACGACGGAACAATGGAGTTTGTCCACCCTCAAAACCTGGGCGAACACCGCCACCGCTACGAGCTTTTTGACCTTTTTGACCACGGCCAGATGTTTTACCGTTACCTGATGATGTACCACGACCTACACGGTTGCGGACTTTACGTGAACCTGTTGCAGGTTGCAATTCATGAAGTTTCATTATATATTTCTCCTCTTTTATATGCTAGCGCCTGTGGGGAGTTAGAGTAAGCCGCCCACAAACTCGCTTCTATCAAAATTGACTAGAAGTCGCAAAGATTTCTCCATGCGACCTAGTCTGTTTATTGTTAACTTTAGTATAAGTTACTTAACTTCTTCAACAGTTACCAAGTGAGAGATAGCGTTCACCATTCCAAGAATAGCTGGGTTATCTTCCTTAACAACTGAAGAGTTCAATTTACCAAGTCCAAGTGCAACAACTGTTTTACGTTGCTCTGGTTTGCGACCGATTGGAGACTTAGTCAAAGTAATTTTAATTTGAGCCATGAGTATCTCCTTTCTTATGCTAAATCAGAAACTGAGATGCCACGAAGTGCAGCCACTTCTTCAGCACGTTTCAATTGTTTCAAACCTTCAACAGTTGCACGAACGATGTTGATTGGTGTGTTTGAACCGAGTGACTTAGATGTCACATCAGCGATACCAGCCAATTCGATTACGGCACGAGTTGCACCACCGGCAGCAACCCCAGAACCTTCTGAAGCTGGTTTCAACATAACACGAGCTCCACCGAATTCTGAACGAACTTCGTGAGGAATAGTTGTACCAACCATTGGTACCTCGATCATGTTTTTCTTAGCAGATTCAACTGCTTTGCGGATAGCTTCTGGTACTTCTTGAGCTTTACCAGTACCGAAACCTACGCGACCGTTACGGTCACCAACAACCACAAGAGCTGCGAAGCGAAGACGACGTCCACCCTTAACAACTTTTGTAACACGGTTGATGGCTACTACGCGTTCTTCAATTTCAACTGCGTTATCTTTGAATGCCATTTCTTAGTGTCCTCCCTATTAGAATTTCAATCCGTT
The DNA here is from genome assembly GCF_043674115.1 of Streptococcus sp. A34. Lineage (NCBI taxonomy): Bacteria > Bacillati > Bacillota > Bacilli > Lactobacillales > Streptococcaceae > Streptococcus > Streptococcus sp. A34. The sequence goes on from NZ_JBIMJM010000006.1 coordinate 75,750, forward strand.
TTCACGAGCTGATTCAGCCAAAGCTTTCACACGTCCGTGATAGAGATATCCACCGCGGTCAAAGACCACTTCAGAAATACCTTTAGCTACCGCGCGTTCAGCAACGAGTTTACCTACAACAACAGCTTGTTCTGTCTTAGTACCTTTTGAAACTTCTTTATCAAGAGTAGAAGCGCTTGCGAGCGTTACACCCGCTACGTCATCAATCACTTGAGCGTAGATGCCTGTATTAGAACGGAAAATGTTCAAACGTGGGCGAGCAGCAGTTCCAGAGATTTTACCGCGAACGCGACGATGGCGTTTTTGGCGGATTTTGTTTTTATCTGGTTTTGAAATCACAATATTCACCTCTTAATGTATGATTCTGTTTCTTGCGAAACAATTTGAGAAATAGTCAGCCAGGTGGCTAAGCCACCTCAGCAAGCTATTATTTACCTGTTTTACCTTCTTTACGGCGAACGAATTCACCAACGTAGCGGATACCTTTACCTTTGTATGGCTCAGGAGCGCGAAGGCTACGGATGTAAGCAGCTGTTTGACCAACAACTTCTTTGTTGATACCAGACACGACGATTTGTGTTGGTGTTGGAACTTCAAATGTAATACCTTCTGGTGCAACCACTTCATCTGGATGCGATTTACCAACAGCAAGTGTCAATTTGTTACCAGCCAATTGAGCACGGTAACCGACACCACGCATTTCAAGTTCTTTTTTGAAGCCTTCAGAAACACCAACAACCATGTTGTTGAGGTTAGCACGGCTAGTACCGTGAATAGTCTTCATTTCTTTTGAATCGTTTGGACGGTGAAGAGTAACTTCTGTACCTTCCACACGGATTTCAATAGCAGTTGGGAATTCACGAGTCAATTCCCCTTTAGGTCCTTTTACAGTTACCACGCCGTTGTTTTGAGCAAGCTCAACGCCAGCAGGCAATGTAATTACTTTATTACCAATACGTGACATATTTTTTAATTCTCCTGTTAAATTATCAGGCCGTCAAGCGACCAGTTTTCACGGGGGCTCATTTAAACACGGTCAATAGCCCGTGTTCGATTGAGCATGGTTACATGATACTAAATAATCAGTAAGTCTGATTTGAACACGCACGAAAAACTGGTTCTCCCGCGTTTTTGTATCATCCTTTTAGGTTTCAATTTCTAAATGTGGCAAGGCAGAGCGACGCAGACCATACTTGAGTATGTCAAGACGCTCTAACACAGGCACATGACGAAATTGGAAGCTAAAAGATTACCAAACGTAGGCGACAACCTCTCCACCAACGTTCTTTTGACGAGCTTGTTTGTCAGTCAAAAGACCTTCTGATGTTGAGATGATTGCGATACCAAGTCCGTTAAGAACTTTTGGAATATCTTCACGTTTTGAGTAAACACGAAGACCTGGTTTTGAAACGCGTTTCAAGTTAGTGATAACTTTTTCACCGTTTGGTCCGTATTTCAAGAATACGCGGATGATGCCTTGTTTGTCATCTTCGATGAATTCAACGTTTTTCACAAAACCTTCGTTTTTAAGGATTGTAGCAATACCTTTTTTGATGTTTGATGCAGGAACTTCAAGCACTTCGTGTTTTGCTTGGTTAGCGTTACGAATACGTGTCAAAAAATCTGCAATTGGGTCAGTCATAACCATTTGTTGTTTCTCCTCTTACTAGCAGTTTGATTAGGTCACTTGCTAGTTAATTCATGATACAAAGGGCGCTAAAAGCCAACGTGAAAATAGAAAACTTGACGTAGAAACTCTGGTTTCAAGAAAAGTTAGTCTTTTTCACACAGGCTTTCGCCCGTGTTCAAATCGGCAAGCAAACTTTGTATCGAGTTTGTTTATAAAATTGAGTTCGAGCTACAACCTTTGCAAAGAAGATAGACTTTTCCTAGAAGTAAACTTCTGCGTCAAATCTCCTATCTTTGCGTTGGTTGCTGAACGCTCTCACATCTTATCTTACCAAGAAGCTTTTGTTACGCCAGGAATTTGTCCAAGGTAAGCCAAGTCGCGGAAGCATACACGGCACAATTTGAATTTGCGGTAAACTGAGTGTGGACGTCCACATTTTTCACAGCGTGTGTAAGCTTGTGTAGAGAACTTAGCTGGGCGTTTGTTCTTAGCGATCATTGATTTTTTAGCCATTTATTCTCTCCCTCTTATTTTGCAAACGGCATACCAAGGCCAGTAAGCAATGCACGTGATTCTTCGTCAGTGTTAGCAGTTGTAACGATAACGATATCCATACCGCGAGTTTTATCAACATCGTCGAAGTTGATTTCTGGGAAGATCAATTGCTCTTTCACACCAAGTGTGTAGTTACCACGTCCGTCAAATGACTTAGTTGGTACACCGTGGAAGTCACGTACACGTGGAAGTGAAACTGTAACCAATTTGTCCAAGAACTCATACATACGTTCGCCACGAAGAGTTACTTTCGCACCGATTGCAACACCCTCACGAAGACGGAAGCCGGCGATTGATTTCTTAGCTTTAGTGATAAGTGGTTTTTGACCTGAGATCAAAGCCAATTCTTGAGCAGCTTTCTCAAGGTTTTTAGCGTTAGAAACAGCGTCACCAACACCCATGTTCAAAACGATCTTATCAACTTTTGGCACAGCCATAACTGAAGAATAGTTGAATTGTTCAGTCAAAGCAGGAACTACTTCATTAAGATATTTTTCTTTTAAACGATTTGCCATTATACTTCTCCTTTCCTTCGTGATTAATCAAGCACTTCGCCTGATTTTTTGTTGTAGCGAACTTTTTTGCCGTCTACAAACTTGTAACCAACGCGTCCTGCAACACCATTTTTGTCAAGAACTTGAACGTTTGACACATGGATTGGAGCTTCTTTTTCAACGATAGCGCCTTGAGGGTTTTCGCTGTTTGGTTTTTGGTGTTTCTTAACGATGTTAACACCTTCAACAATAACTTTGTTTACTTTTGGAAGTGCTGTTACGACAACTGCTTCAACGCCTTTGTCTTTACCAGCGATTACGCGAACTTTATCGCCTTTTTTTACAAACATTTGATTTCTCCTATGATTTCTTACGCCCTAATGGGCACCCTGGTTAGTGATTTAACCAGGGGACTTAGTTTGTTAGATTCTAAATTAAAGTACTTCTGGTGCCAATGAAACGATTTTCATGAAACCGCCATCACGCAATTCACGTGCCACTGGGCCAAAGATACGAGTTCCGCGAGGGTTTTTGTCTTCACGGATGATAACTGCTGCATTCTCATCGAATTTGATGTATGAACCATCTGCACGACGAGCACCTGTCTTAGTACGAACGATAACGGCTTTGACAACGTCACCTTTTTTAACCGCACCACCAGGAGTAGCTTGTTTTACTGAAGCAACGATGATGTCGCCGATGTTCGCGAATTTACGTCCTGAACCACCAAGAACTTTGATTGTCAAGATTTCACGTGCGCCACTGTTGTCAGCAACTTTCAAACGAGTTTCTGTTTGAATCATGTCAATTTTCTCCTTTCAGGTTGATTAAATGATAACTGCCTCTTCCACAACTTCTACAAGACGGAAACGTTTTGTAGCTGAAAGCGGGCGAGTTTCCATGATACGAACGATATCGCCTTCTTTAGCAACATTGTTTTCATCATGAGCTTTGTACTTTTTAGAGTAGTTAATACGTTTACCATAGACTGGGTGGTTACGTTTTGTTTCAACTACAACTGTGATTGTTTTGTCCATTTTGTCAGATACTACGCGTCCAACAAGAACTTTACGATTATTGCGTTCCATTGAAATTCTCCTTTCCCAATCTATTATTTAGTTTCAGATTGCACAGTTTTGATACGTGCAATTTGTTTCTTCACTTCGTTCAAACGAGCAGTTTGCTCAAGTTGACCAGCAGCAGCTTGGAAACGAAGTTCGAAGAGTTCTTTCTTCAATTCGTTTTCTTTCTTAGCAAGTTCTTCTTGAGAAAGGCCACGAAGTTCTTTTACAAAATCTTTAATTTCTTGAAGTTTCATGTCTTCTCCTTATTCTGCTTCACGTTTTACGAATTTAACTTTAACTGGCAATTTGTGACCAGCAAGGCGGAATGCTTCACGTGCAATTTCTTCAGAAACGCCAGCTACTTCAAACATAACCTTACCGCGTTTAACTGGAGCTACCCAGCCTTCAGGAGCACCTTTACCAGAACCCATACGTACACCGATAGCTTTAGCAGTGTATGATTTGTGTGGGAAGATTTTAATCCAAACTTTACCACCACGTTTCATGTAACGCGTCATAGCGATACGGGCAGCTTCGATTTGGCGGTTTGTAATCCATGAGCTAGTAGTTGCTTGAAGACCGTATTGACCAAAGTCTACTTGTTTTCCACCTTTAGCTTCACCGCGCATTTTTCCACGGAATTCACGACGGTGTTTTACACGTTTAGGTACTAACATTTGTTATTTACCTCCTTTAGTGTTTTTACGAGCTGGAAGAACTTCACCACGGTAGATCCATACTTTAACACCAAGTTTACCGTAAGTTGTCAAAGCTTCTTCCCAAGCGTAGTCGATATCCGCACGAAGTGTATGAAGAGGAACAGTTCCTTCTGAGTAGCCTTCTGCACGGGCAATATCAGCACCGTTCAAACGACCAGAAACTTGTGTTTTGATACCTTTTGCACCAGCGCGCATTGCACGTTGGATAGCTTGTTTTTGAGCACGACGGAATGCCACACGTTGCTCCAATTGACGAGCGATTGACTCACCAACAAGGTGTGCATCCAAATCAGGTTGTTTGATTTCGATGATGTTGATGTGTACTTGCTTACCAGTCAATTTGTTCAATTGAGCACGAAGTGCATCAACGTTACTACCAGCTTTACCGATAACCATACCTGGTTTAGCAGTGTGGATAGAAACGATAACTTTGTTTACAGCACGTTCGATTTCGATTGTTGATGTTGACGCATCAGCCAATTCTTTTTTGATAAAGTTGCGGATTGCAAGATCTTCATGAAGGTAATCCGCGTATTCTTTTTCAGCATACCATTTAGCATCCCAATCACGGATGATGCCAACACGCATACCAATTGGATGTACTTTTTGACCCACGTTTTTACCTCCTTATTTCTCTGCCACAACTACAGTGATGTGAGCTGTGCGTTTGTTGATTGGTGAAGCAGAACCTTTCGCACGTGGACGGAAACGTTTCAACGTTGGCCCTTCGTTTGCGAATGCTTCGCTGACTACCAAGTTAGCTTTTTCCAAACCAAAGTTGTTTTCAGCGTTAGCGATTGCTGAGTTCAAAACTCCCTCGATAATGCCTGCAGCTTTGTTTGGTGTGAATTTCAAGATTGCGATTGCGTCTGCTACGCTTTTGCCACGGATGTTATCCAAGACAAGACGTGATTTACGAGGTGAAACACGTACTGTGCGAGCAGTTGCTTTAGCTGAAGTAATTTCTGCCATTGTGTTTTCCTCCTAAATTATTTACGACGAGTTTTCTTGTCGTCAGCAGCATGACCTTTGTAAGTACGAGTTGGTGCAAATTCACCAAGTTTGTGACCTACCATGTCTTCTTGAATGTATACAGGTACATGTTTACGTCCATCGTAAACTGCGATTGTATAACCGATGAAACTTGGGAAGATCGTTGAACGACGTGACCAAGTTTTAATTACTTTTTTCTTTTCGTCATTTGCTTGAGCTTCAACTTTTTTCATCAAATGCTCATCGACGAAAGGTCCTTTTTTAAGACTACGTCCCATTTTAGTATTTTCTCCTTTAAAATATGTACCACAGCGGCTTGCCCGCTTTGCGGGCTACCGAGTTGGCGGATGATATAGAATGCTATGCAACTAAGAATATATTATTTTTGGTTGCGACGACGAACGATAAGTTTGTCAGATTTAGCTTTCTTGTTACGAGTTTTCAAACCAAGAGCTGGTTTACCCCATGGTGTAGATGGTGCTTTACGACCAACTGGTGCTTTACCTTCACCACCACCGTGTGGGTGATCGTTAGGGTTCATCACAGAACCGCGAACTGTTGGACGGATACCTTTCCAACGGCTACGACCTGCTTTACCAAGGTTAACAAGGCCATGTTGTTCGTTACCTACAGTACCAACAGTAGCACGGCAAGTACCAAGGATCATACGAACTTCACCTGATTGAAGGCGAACAAGAACGTATTTACCTTCTTGACCAAGAACCTGTGCAGATGCACCAGCAGCACGAACCAACTCACCACCGCGACCTGGTTTCAACTCGATGTTGTGAACAACAGTACCGACTGGGATGTTTGCAAGTGGAAGTGCGTTACCAACTTTGATATCTGCTTCTGGACCTGAAACGATGCGTTGACCAACTTCAAGACCTTTAGGAGCAATGATGTAAGCTTTAACACCGTCTGTGTAGTGTACAAGAGCGATGTTTGCTGAACGGTTTGGATCGTACTCGATAGTTTTAACGATTGCTTCAACGCCATCTTTGTTACGTTTGAAGTCTACCAAACGGTAGAAACGTTTGTGACCGCCACCTTGGTGACGAACAGTGATGCGACCGTTGTTGTTACGACCAGCTTTGCTCTTCAAAGCAACAAGCAAGCTTTTTTCTGGAGTGCTTGTTGTGATTTCAGCGAAGTCCAAAGAAGTCATGTTACGACGGCCATTTGTCGTTGGTTTATAAACTTTAATACCCACGTTAATTCCTCCTTTGATTATTCAGCGTCAGCTGTAGCGAACAATTCGATCGCTTTTGAATCAGCAGCCAATGTGATGATTGCTTTTTTCACTTTGTTTGTGCGACCTACATAACGACCTACGCGTTTTGTTTTAGGTTTCACGTTGATTGTGTTAACATTTGCAACTTTAACACCCTCGAATGCAGCTTCAACAGCTTGCTTGATCAAGAGTTTGTGTGCACGAGTGTCAACTTCAAATACATACTTGCCTGCTTCGAGTTGGCCCATTGAGCTTTCTGTGATGACAGGTTTTTTGATAACATCATACAAATTCATTATGCAAGAACCTCCTCAATTTTAGAGATAGCTGCTTGAGTTACAAGAAGTTTGTCTGCATTTGCGATGTCAAGTACGCTTGCAGTTGTTGCAGTTGCAACTTTAACTCCTGGGATGTTACGAGCAGAAAGAGCTGCGAATTCGTTGCCTTCTTCAAGAATAACAAGGACTTTAGAATCAATGCTCAATGCTGCAAGTACTTTTGCAAATTCAGCAGTTTTTGGAGCTGTGAATTCAAGTGAGTTAACAGCTACAAATTTGTTTTCAGCAACTTTTTCTGAGTAAACAGATTTAAGTGCCAAGCGACGAACTTTTTGTGGAAGTTTGTACGCGTATGAACGTGGAGTTGGTCCGAAGACTACGCCACCGCCACGCCATTGTGGTGAACGGATAGAACCTTGACGAGCACGTCCAGTTCCTTTTTGACGCCATGGTTTGCGTCCGCCACCTGAGACTGCTGAACGGTTTTTAACTGCGTGAGTACCTTGACGAAGGCTAGCACGTTGGCTGATGATCACATCAAATACAACTGCTTGGTTTGGCTCGATACCAAAGATCGCATCGTTAAGAACTACTTCACCAGCTTGTTTACCAGTTTGGTCAAATAATGTTACGTTTGCCATTTCGACTGATTTCCCCTTTCCTTATTATTTACCAGCTTTAACTGCTGACTTGATAGTGATAAGAGATTTCTTAGCACCTGGTACGTTACCTTTGATAAGGATAACGTTCTTTTCTGGAACAACTTGTACAACTTCAAGGTTTTGAATTGTTACACGGTTGCCGCCCATGCGACCTGCAAGGTTTTTACCTTTGAATACACGGCTAGGTTCAATAGGACCCATAGAACCTGGACGACGGTGGTGACGAGAACCGTGAGCCATAGGACCACGTGATTGACCATGGCGTTTGATAACACCTTGGAATCCTTTACCTTTAGATGTACCAGTTACATCAACAACATCACCAGCTGCGAAAGTTTCAACTGTAATTTCTTGTCCAACTTCCAAGCCTTCAATGTTTTTGAATTCACGAATGAAGCGCTTAGGAGCTGTGTTAGCTTTAGCTACATGGCCTTTGGCAGGTTTGTTGCTCAATACTTCGCGTTTGTCATCAAAACCAACTTGAACTGCCGCATAACCGTCAGTTTCAACTGTTTTCACTTGAAGAACAACGTTTGGAGTTGCTTCGATGACAGTTACAGGGATAAATTCACCAGATTCAGTGAAGATTTGAGTCATTCCCACTTTTTTCCCTAAGATTCCTTTTGTCATGAGAAAAATATTCCTTTTCTTAATTTTGTATTTAAAAAGTTTTTAACGAGCGTTTTTCATGCTCAAATATAAGATACTAAAGGCATCAAACTCAAGATGAAAATAAGAAACCCGACGAAGAAACGGTAGTTTCTAGGAAGATTTGTCTTTTTTCACACAGAGTTTAGCCTGTGTTCAATTAGAACACTCGCTTTACTCAGTCGTATCTAGCTGATTAAAGTTTGATTTCTACGTTTACACCACTTGGAAGATCCAATTTCATCAAAGCATCAACTGTTTTTTGAGTTGGGTTGATGATGTCGATCAAACGTTTGTGTGTACGCATTTCGAACTGCTCACGAGAATCTTTGTACTTGTGAGTCGCACGGATGATTGTGTAGAGGCTACGTTCTGTTGGAAGTGGAACTGGACCTGCTACTTGAGCACCTGTACGTGTTGCAGTTTCAACGATTTTTGCAGCTGCTGTATCAAGTGTACGGTGTTCGTACGCTTTCAAGCGGATGCGGATTTTTTTGTTTGCCATCTTTTTCTCCTTTTCGTCTATTTAAGATAATAGGCTAGCTCCACAAGAAAACCAACACGTGTTGCGTGGCAATGCAACCGAGCGTGTCGCAACCTCTTGCATCAAAGCTACAGCCGTAATTTTTACGGCACTAGAACATTCTATCAAATTATATTGTGCATTGCAAGAGTTTTTACTTAAAAATTTAAAAATCAAATGTAGCGTTACAATAGATGTGAAACTTCTAGAAGTCAAAAAGAAGATTCCTTGATATGATAAGAGTACCACCACTCATCAAAAAAGGAATCTTCTCATGACTAGTATATCACAAAATCTTCGCTATTTACCACATACTCTAGAAACACGTTACCACGCTGTTAAAACCTACCAAAATGGTGCCTCTGTCGCCTTCATCTGTCGACGTTACAAAGTTTCAAAAGCCTCTCTTATGCGCTGAAAGACCGTTCTCATCGTCCTCTAACACCGCATCCAAAGGCTCATACCGAGAAAGAGCTGACATGGATTAAAAACTGCATCAAAAGAAATCCAAACGCAACCCTAATCGAAATCTTCTACAAGCTCAAAACCAACAAGGGATATGATAGGCACCCTTTGACGATTGATAAGGAGAGGTATCCGGGCTACGAATGTGCATAAATACTTGATTCTTAATTTCCCACTGATATTCCGGATATCTTTGTCGCAAATTTGCTTCTAATTCTTTTGTTGCTTGATGCGATATTTTCTCATCGTAAAAGATTAAATCAACATCCGTATTTTTATCAAAACGATAGTGATTCCAGATAAAATTACGAATTGTTCCTGCACAAATCCACGAGTCCGCTAAGTCTAAATCCTTTACAATCCCCAAAATCCTAATGATATCAGGGTCTTTTAACAAATATCTTTCTAACTCATCTTTCATACAATCCTCTACCTTCAAGTTGTTCATTGATTTTAGTGTTATTTTTACTAGCTTCCATAAGAAAAAATCGTTAGAAATATCATTCTAACGACGGGGAGCAGATCAAAATATTCACCGGACCTTAATTCGTTCTTTGGTTTTCAAATTCATGATAAAAAGGGCCACCCGGACCTAGTTTTGCTCTCCTGTTTTTCAAGCAAAAGATAAAAAGGTCCCCCGGACCTTAATTCGTTCTTTGATTTGCAAACTCATGATAAAAAGGTCCACTGGACCTTTTTCAGACTGAAGACAAAGTCGTTAGAATTGTATTTCTAACGGCTTTTTCATATGTAAAGTAGTATAATAGAGTTAGGAATAAAGAGAACGCTTAGAAGGAGAATCGCTATGTTACACAAAGAAAATCCAGACTACAATCGCGGTCAATTTGGTTTCTACAGTTTAGATGA
>NZ_JBIMJM010000071.1:0-1115 GCF_043674115.1 Streptococcus sp. A34
CTGCCATGCCTTAAATCGCTTTCAATTTCCATAGACCAATCTATAATTGAGTTGTATTGACACAGTATGAGCAAGCCATGCAACGACTGCAAGCCTACAAATTCGAACTGATTGTCACTGGAGAGCAGCAGCGCCAGATGCGCCGCTTCTCCGGTGCTTGTCGGTTTATCTACAACAAGGCGCTGGCGTTGCAAAAAGAACGACATGAGCAGGGTGAAAAGAAACTATCGGCCTTTGAACTGAATAATCTGTTACCACAATGGAAAGCAGAGCCAGAAACAAAATGGCTGTCTGATTCACCTTCTCAAACGCTGCAACAGTCGCTGAAAGATTTAGATCGGGCGTACAAAAATTTCTTTGCCAAACGAGCAGACTTCCCGCGCTTCAAAAAGAAGGGTCAGTCAGATAGCTTTCGCTATCCACAAGGGGTTAAACTGGAGCAAGGCAATAATCGACTCTTCCTGCACAAGCTCGGCTGGCTGCGTTACCGCAACAGCCGGACGGTGGAAGGTGAGATTAAAAACGTCACGGTCAGTCAGGTTTGTGGTAAGTGGTATGTATCGATCCAGACCGAGCGGGAAGTTGAAATTGCCGTGCATCAGGGCGATGCCATCGGCATTGACATGGGCATTGCCCGCTTTGCCACCCTGTCCGATGGCCGTTTTTACGCCCCGCTCAACAGTTTCAAACGGCACGAAACCGCTTTGCGCAAGGCGCAGCAGGCCATGAGCCGCAAGGTAAAATTCAGCAATAACTGGAAAAAGGCCAAAGCCAAAGTTCAGCGCATTCATTCCAATATCCGCAACAGCCGCCGTGACTACCTGCATAAAATCTCAAACGACATTAGCAAAAACCACGCGATAGTCTGTATTGAAGATTTGCAGGTCAAAAACATGTCAAAATCAGCGGCAGGAACCGCCGAGCAACAGGGTAGGAATGTTAGGGCGAAGTCAGGCCTGAATAAAGCCATTCTTGATCAAGGCTGGTTTGAGTTCCGTTGCCAGCTCGATTACAAGCTGGCATGGAATGGTGGCCACCTGATCGCCGTTCCACCGAAAAACACCAGCCGGACGTGTCCGTGCTGTGGTCACATATCGAAGGATAACCGCGCCACG
>NZ_JBIMJM010000072.1:0-1082 GCF_043674115.1 Streptococcus sp. A34
CAACAACGTGCCGACGGCTGACGTCGCCGATCGGATCTCGGCGGCCTTCCGCGGGGAATACGACTCCCTACAGTCGCTGATCCCGAACATCAACGCCGCCCGCGTCGAGCAGGAGGCTATGGCAGCGACGGGCAAGACGAACGCGCGCGAGCTCACTGCGCAGGAGAAGGCCGCGGCCGTGCTCGCGATCGTCAACAAAGACGGCGCCGCGGCAATGGGCGACTACGCGAAGACGGCCGACGGTGCCGCGAACACGCAGAAGACGCTCACGGCGTCGCTCGAAGATCAGCAGAGCAAGCTCGGCCAGACGCTCATGCCTCTCTGGCAGGACTTCCTCGGCTTCCTCACGGACACGGCGGTCCCGGCCCTCTCGGCGATCGTCGACTGGATCTCGCAGAACGCTTCGTGGCTCGGCCCTCTGTCGCTCGCCCTCGGCCTCGCGACCACGGCCGTCTGGCTCTTCAACATCGCCCTGAACGCAAACCCGATCATGCTCATCATCACGGCGATCGGCGCCCTCGTCGGCGGCATCCTGTGGGTCGCGACGCAGACGACCTTCTTCCAGGACGTGTGGACGAACGTCACCAACGCGATTGGCACGGCGTGGAATTGGCTCTGGACGACCGTTCTCCAGCCCGTCTTTACGGCGATCGGCGAAGTCTTCAACTGGATCTACAACAACATCATCATGCCGATCGTCACCGGCATCATGATCTACGTCGGGCTTTGGGCAGCTGTCATTACATGGCTATGGGAGACGGTGATCTCCCCCGTCTTCGCCGCCATTGGGCAGGCTTTCAACTGGATCTGGAACTCGGTCATCTCGCCCGTCATCGGCTTCATCTCGGGCGCGATCAACAACGTCGGGATCATCTTCGATTGGCTCTATGCGAACGCGGTCAAACCCGCCTTCGACGGCGTGGCCGGCGCCTTTAATTGGGTCTGGAACTCGGTCATCTCGCCCGTCATCGGCTTCATCTCGGACGCGATCAACAACGTCGGGAACACGGTCCGCGACGTCTTCGGCGGGATCGGGAGCTTCATCGGCTCGGCGTTCCAGGCCGCCCTCAACGTCGTGCGCG
>NZ_JBIMJM010000073.1:0-1069 GCF_043674115.1 Streptococcus sp. A34
TTACGTGCCATTGCGGCATCATCCTTTCAGAATGAGGAGTGCCGCCGAAGCGTCGCCGGCCGAAGCCCGCATGGAACGTTATTCGCTCTTGCCGCGAGAATACCACGGCGGACAGACGAACGCCCCTCGCCGGGGGACGAGGGGCGTTCTAGCGTGTCGGCGGGGGAGGGCCGGCGCGCTGCGGGGAGTCTCGCGCCTGCCGCCTCCGGTCAGGAGGGCGGCCTGCCGTTCGCTCGCCGTGAGGGGCTTCTTCGGGCGCGCGCCCTCGCCGCCCCGGTCCGCGCCGCCGGCGACGGACTCGCGGCGCCGGCGCCCGGCGTGCTTCGCGAAGAAGGTCGGGTACTTCTTCTGAATGCGCTCGATCTCGTCGTCGAGGCCCTCCACCTCCCCGTCGTCGTCCAGGTCGAGGTCGTCGAGCTTGACGAAGCCGATCAGATCGGCGGCGACTTCGCGCGAGACGCCGGCGGCGACGAGCGCGGCCTTCGCTTCGCTGCGCTTGATCCGCGTGTCGGCCTCGGCCTTCGCCTCCGCCTTCGCGGCGTCGCGGATCGCGTCGAGATCGGGTGCCTCGTCGTCGCCCTTCGACTTGCCGGCCGGCTTCGGCTTGCGCGCGTCCTCGAGCTCGCGCTTAAGCTTGCGGATGCTCGCACGCTTCGACTTGACGGAGCCGCCAGCCTTCGTGAGGCGTTCCGTCGCCTTCTTGAGCTCGGCGCGGATCTCGGCTTCGGACAGGTCGGCGAACTCGTCGTCGTCGTCCTCGTCGTCCTCGTCGTCGTCGTCCTCGTCGTCCGAGTCGTCGTCCGAGTCTTCGTCGTCCTCGTCGTCGTCGCGCGACTTGCCGCCGCTCGCGCCCTTCGCGAAGGGCGACAAGACGAAGGGGAGCGGTCGCTCGCCGGTCGTGATCCAGTCATGCATCTTGCCCACGGGTGTTGTCCTTTCGGGGGTTGTGGAGTAGGGACGCGATTACTTGGCGGGGACCGAGAGTCGGATCTCCGTCACGGCCGAGGCGATTGCGCGCTTCACGGCCGCTTCGATTGTCGCGGCATCGGCGTCGTCGTCGATCTCGCCG
>NZ_JBIMJM010000074.1:0-1039 GCF_043674115.1 Streptococcus sp. A34
TTTAAATTGTCAAATTAAGTTAGACTTTTTATATAACTCAGAAAAACTTGGTAAGGTGTTTGATAATTCAAAGACTTTCTAGGGATTCTATTTCTTTTATCAGCTATAGCTGATAAAAACTGCTGAGAAATATCAGTAAAATCCATCTGTTTCGGAAGTCCGTGTCGTCTTAACAAACCGTTCGAGTGTTCATTTAGACCTCGCTGCCCAGGGCAACCTGGATCAGCAAAGAAAATATCAATGTCATGTGCATTCGAAATAGACTTCCAATTAGAAAACTCTTTCCCACAATCAAAGGTTATCGACTTAAAGAGATGTTTAGGAAGTTGAGACAGCCATTGATTGATGGCAGCCTCAATATCACTTGCTTTTCGTCCCTTGGTTTTCAGTGTGATGATGGATTTTGAAAGGCGTTCTACCAAGGTAATAACCGCACTTTTGTGCTTTTCCCCAACAATGGTATCTCCTTCCAAGTGTCCAAATTCTGCATTAAAATCAGGATAGAGTTCAGCCCTTTCACGTAAATCTCTGCGAAACGTTTGTTTTCCTCGTTTTTCACTATGACCATTTGGCTTTCTCTTCCCTTTCCAGGGGAAATCCTCTTTCTTGAAAATACCACGGTCAGCCAGTCGATAGAGAGTTCTCATAGAGCAAGAAATGTTATCCGAATAAGCTCCTTTGATGACATCAAGGCTCCAATCTAAATCCAAATGAGTTTGAATAATGTCTTTTTCTGCTTGCGAAAGACTTGTTTTCCTCCGACCACAGCGTTTCTTATTGGCTATATAGCGTTCGTAGTAGTCATAGGCGGAATGGCCGTCTTTGAGAAAGTTGATAACATTATAGATAGTCTGCTTTGACCTCCCCAGAGATGTCATAATATCTACAATTTTTACGCCTTCTTGGTAGTATGCCTCTATCATTACGAGCTCATTTGTGGTAAGATGGGTATAGGTCATTTATGTTAGTTCCTTTCAGACAAATGTGGTAGTTTATCTGAGCCTAACATAGATGGCTTTTTCTGTCTAGCTTAATTTTA
>NZ_JBIMJM010000075.1:0-1027 GCF_043674115.1 Streptococcus sp. A34
CGCCGCGCACGGAACACGGGGCGGAAGACGATCGACACGAGCGTCGACATCGCGGGCCCGGCGACCGAGGGCGAGGGCGAGTGATGGCTCGTCGATTCGACAACTACCCGCGGATCTCCGCGGCGAAGGGGACGACGATCCCCGACCGAACGCTCACCCTCGGGGACCTCCGCGAGCTCGTCGATGCGGCGGCTCTGCTCCCCGACGAGACGGTCGTGCGCGTGACGTCGATCCCGTTTCACATGCCGGACCTCGGCAACCCGAAGGGCGGGCGCGCGATGACGATCGCGCTCGACTATCCCGACGAGCCGACCCCCTAGACCGAGCCCGCCGCCGTTAGGTGATGCGCCGAGAGGGGCGGCGGCGGGCTCACATAACTTCGGCATCACCGAAGACTCGACCGGCAACCGCCGGCCGATCACCCCGAAAGAAAGAAGGCCCATCGTGGCGAAGGACAAGAGCAAGAAGAGCGGCGGCGACGAGTTCGCGAAGCCGAGCGAGGCGCCCGCGGGCGGCGACGGCTTCACCCTCACGAGCGACGAGAACCGCGGCAAGCTGCTGCTGATCACGCCGCTTCGGACGGAGCGGATCGAGGACAAGTTCTCGAAGGAGCCGGGCGCGACGAAGGAGATCATCGTCGCCGACGTCGTCGTCCTGGACGAGAAGAAGCCCGCGAAGTCGGAGGAGCACGAAGAGGTCTACGTGTTCAGCGGCTACCTCAAGGGCGCGCTGCGCGGCTACATCGGCGAGCGCCGCGTGCTCGGCCGCCTCACGAACACCGAGGACACGAGCAAGAAGAAGGACCGCGGGAACTACTACTGGGAGCTCGAGGACGCGGACGCCGACGACGTCGCGGTCGCGCGCGCCTATCTCGAGGCCCTGAACAACCCGCTCGCGAAGATCTCGAAGGACGAGAAGCCCGCGAAGAAGGGCAAGAAGTCGAAGCCCGAGCCGGAGCCGGAGCCCGCGAAGAAGAAGAGCAAGAAGAAGTAGCTCACCCCCGATCGACGGGCGTCGCGTCATCCGG
>NZ_JBIMJM010000076.1:0-1016 GCF_043674115.1 Streptococcus sp. A34
CTCCAGTGCGTCTTACCGCACCTTCAACCTGCTCATGGGTAGGTCACATGGTTTCGGGTCTACGTCATAATACTAATGCGCCCTATTAAGACTCGGTTTCCCTACGGCTCCGTCTCTTCAACTTAACCTCGCATCATAACGTAACTCGCCGGTTCATTCTACAAAAGGCACGCTCTCACCCATTAACGGGCTCGAACTTGTTGTAGGCACACGGTTTCAGGTTCTATTTCACTCCCCTTCCGGGGTGCTTTTCACCTTTCCCTCACGGTACTGGTTCACTATCGGTCACTAGAGAGTATTTAGGGTTGGGAGATGGTCCTCCCAGATTCCGACGAGATTTCGCGTGTCTCGCCGTACTCAGGATACTGCTAGGTATAAAGACTATTTCGACTACGAGGCTGTTACTCTCTTTGGCGACCCTTCCCAGAATCTTCGTCTATACTCTTTAAGTCCACATTGCAGTCCTACAACCCCGAAGAGTAAACTCTTCGGTTTGCCCTCCTGCCGTTTCGCTCGCCGCTACTAAGGCAATCGCTTTTGCTTTCTCTTCCTGCAGCTACTTAGATGTTTCAGTTCACTGCGTCTTCCTTCTACTAGTCTTAACAACTAGTGATGACAGGCATCAACCTGCCGGGTTCCCCCATTCGGACATCTCTGGATCTACGCTCACTTACAGCTCCCCAAAGCATTTCGTCGTTTGTCACGTCCTTCATCGGCTTCTAGTGCCAAGGCATCCACCGTGCGCCCTTATTAACTTAACCTTATTAACCTAATTTTTTTCAAAAATTAGAAATTGTACTCAGACTAGAAAACTAGTGATTTAGATAAATCCTCTTGTAGTCCTAAGACTACTGCGATGATTTCCTAAAATCATACGTTTTCTTTAACGTCTTCGTAACTTAATTAAACTCATTAAATATTCACAGCGTTTTCGGTTTATTTTCTTGTTACTATTTCTATATGTACTTTCATACATAAAGGAATGTTTGATAGATATTCAATTTTCAATGGACAAG